>NZ_CP101414.1:900000-981938 GCF_024338845.1 Mycoplasma bradburyae
ACCATCAAATAATCCTTTGAATACAGTTCGTAAATCTTCAGGTAATGAATTAACAAATGTTTCACTTGGTTTGTTTTCAGATACTGCGTTGTCTTTTAAGAAATCATTTTTAAGTTTTCAAGCTGCTTGTTCGTTTTCAATAGCTTTAACATTATTAGAACCAAAGATAGCAGCTAAAGCGTTCTTAAGTGGAGCAGCATCCATTATTAGTTCTTTATATCTATTAACTAATGATTCAGGTAATTTGCTATCTTTAATCTTATCTTCTCAAAGAGATTTCTTATTTAAATAAGAATCATCTAAAGGCATTTTATTGCTATCAGCTTCAGATGTCGCTTCTCAATCTTTACCTACTCAAGCTTTTAGTTCTAAAATCTTTTTACCTAGTTCATTGTATTTAGCTAACAATTCATCAGAATTTGTATACGTTAAATTAGTAGCTAACTCAGTTAGTTCTTTGTTGTTTATTTTGCTATTTTGATCAATTGCTACTTTAATCTTCTTTTGAACAGATTCAAAGATAGGAACCTTAGAATCAGATAAGAAATATTGATAAGAAGCATTAGGTGAATAGATAGATAACAACATGTTGATAATTGCTAATTTTCTATCTTCACTAGCTGAAGTATTCATTTTATTTCTAACGATACCTCAAGATCAAGAACCAGGAGATTGTAAATATTTAACACCATCTACAACATTAGGTACTGTGAATATAGATTTAACGCCACCATTAGTAATAGCATTACGTAATTCTCAAGTACCAACCATACCAAAATCTAATTTCTTTTCTTTGAATAGTTGATAAATAGTATTTAGATAAGTTCCACCATCACTATTAAATGCTGTTTCTAAGGTGTTCTTTTGAATACCAGCTTTACCTCATGGAGTTTGTTTATATTGTTCATCAGTTAGTTTATAAACTGCTTCATATAACTTATAAAGTAATCCAGAGTTGTAATCTGTTGCTTTAGAAAATAAAGCGTGGTTAGGATCTGTAGTTAATCAACCAGATGAAGCAGCGTTGTTACCTCAATAAACTAGTTTTTCAATCAACGCTTGGTTTTGAAGTTGTTTTTTAACAGCTTCATCTGTCGCTTCATTAATTCTTTTCTCAGTTTCAGCTTGTGTAACACCACCAACAACACCTAAACCAAATCAAAAGTTTTGAGTGTGTCACAACGCTTTACCAGCATTAACTAATTCAGTTAATGAATTAGTATCATTATTCTTAAGAATAGTTAATGCTTCGTTTTCAGTTTTAGGTGAAACAATAAAAATACCTTCGCTGTTGTGTTGTAATGCTAATGCTTCAGCTGCTGGATTATTACCATTTCTACCTAAATAAATACCAAAGTTAATCATTTCCTTAACCTTTTCACTAGGTAGATCAAATGATTTTTTAAGGTGATCAAATATGTTCATGTTGTATACTTTGAACTCATTCAGGTTAATTGCTTGAGCAGCGTCTGCTAAACTGGTAATTTGATCAGCAGGAGCATAGTAAATGTCGGCTATTTGCGGATCATCAACTGTAATAGATTTCATTGATTCTAAAGCTTCGAATACACCTTTATCAATAAATCTAACTCGATACCCCTGCTCATATGATTTAGATTTTTTGAACTCTTTTAAAGCAGCTTTCCACATTTCAACTTGAGCTTGATCTCTGAATAGCTTAATAACTTTTTCATTAGGAGTGCTGCTTGTCGCTAAAACATCGGCTACTTCTTGATCAGTTACAGGGTTAATAGTTATTTGTTGATCTTTAAAAGATAGAACATTATCATTTACAGGATTTGTTTTATCAATAGGATTTGATCCATCTTCAGGTTTTTTGCTGCCAGAATTATCATTTTTACCGTTAAAACAAGAAGATAATGCTGTTGCTGAGATTAATAACCCTCCCCAGAAAACACCAATTAAAGATTTAAGCACTTTTTTCTTCATAAATATTACCTTATTAATTAATTTACAACTATTCGAACGCTAGATCATTTTTCTTATAAGCTATTAAGAATAATATGATCGCAAAGGGTGATAAAAATAAAATTGCCATTATAGTTCCTAAAACAGGAATTCATTTATAAAATTCGGTTTTAGATAGTATATAGTAAGTATGAATCGATAATACAAGATTGATAAGTTCAATAACTGCTATTATAGTTATTAACACTTTAGCTCAAAAACTTTCTTGCAAACCTTTTATAAAAACACCTAATAATAATTGGTTATTATTGTTTTTTGAAAGATTTATTAATCAATACATCATTGCAACGATGCATACGAGAGCTACTATGTTATTTAATGCAAAATAGATGTACTCAAGTATTTTTGGTCTAGATTTTCGTTCTAGTGGTCGTTTCCCAATGAATAATCATCTTAACTTTGTACTAAATGGAACTACTTGAAACTTTATTTTTTTCATAACTCCTACTTTTATTTTGTCATAACGATTAGAAAATAACTGTCATAATCCTAGTCTCTTGTTATGTATAAAGATACATCAACTTGACCAGACAAGATTATAAAATTAAGGTTATAACCTATAAAACCGTTATATTCCTTTAAAATAAAGGAATTTATAAGAAAACATTGCTTTATAAAAACCTTGATAAAGTATTGATTTTTCCTAAAAAAATGACTAACCAAAAGTATATAGGTTTTATCTGCGCGTAAAAGGTATTTATCACTCTATGTATTCTAGCACATCAACTAACAATAAAAATACATAGAGTTTGACTGAAACCGTTGTTTATTGAATTATTAAAGGTAATAGAAAATATATGATTATCCATTTTGCGGTTTTCTTATTAGATTCTAATTAAGGTTTATCTAAATATCTATATCATTAATTGTTGGTCCCATAAAATTGGAATTAAAGAATTTCTCAAAATCCTAAAACTTATATTCATATAAAAAAGGATATATCTTATAAATTAGTTAACTATTCTATTTATTTCAAGCTAAAATTTGAAAAATATGCGGTAATTTTAACTAAAAATAACTTTATAAAAAGTACTAATAATTTATTAAAATAGTTGCCATTTAACTAATTAAATTGGTTAAATATCGTTAATCTTTATTTAAATAGTATAAGTATCCAACTATTAATTAGATTCAAATTTAAAATGAAAATCGCTAAAAATTATTATTAAAAATATTTAAATAAGAAGCTATTATCTATAATTTAATTTAATAGCCCTATAAAAATGATTTTGTCTGTTAAATTATTTTTCTATAGAAATATTTTCTTTCTAAATTTCAAAAAAATCTAATCATTTTTAAATAACTAAACAATAAATTTTCAAATAATCTTGCACCTAATTTTAAATGATCTTTAAATATTAAAAATATTCATTTTTACCGTATATTTTTAATTTTTTTATTAAAAATGATTCAAAATTAAATTACATTTTTGTTACTATTAAAAATAAAAAACACAACATATTTGTTGTGTTTGTATCTAATTTATGTCTTTTCGTTTTTTTATTTATTGATAATTGCTATGCTTTAATGATTTCAACAATTCCATTTTTCTTAATGAGATAAGTATTTATTTTTAATCGATATTTTTTATTATTCTTTTTTTGTAAAAATTCAAGAATACCATCAGCTTTAGCTTTGGTGTATTTTATATCATTTTTTGATAATCAATAATAAATTATCTCGTAATAATTTGTTGATTCAATAAGTTGTTTGTAATTATGATCTCAATTAACAATAAAATTATTGACTTCATCAAATCTGTATTTATTTTGTTTATTAAGTTTATTAAAAAAATCTAATTGTTCTTGTTTTTTATTATTAGTTAATTTAGATAAATTAATTCGAACTTTATTTCTCTGATAAATTGGTAATAAGTTAGTTTCATCTATTCCATAAGGGATTTTGTTTTCATTAAGATAATTCTGAATATCATCTTTTCAAAAATCTAGAATTGGTCTTATAATTCTTAGATCTTTGTAATTAGATTCCTTATGAAGTCCATAAAATAATAAGTTTTTATTCTTATCATATTGCATTAAAGCAGATTCTAAAAAATCATCTTTTTGATGAGCGATAAGACATTTTTCTAGATTATATTTTTTTGCTACTTCTAGAAAAAAATCATAACGCAAGATTCTTGCTTGAGTTTGGAAATTCCTTTGGTAATTAT
Organism: Mycoplasma bradburyae; assembly: GCF_024338845.1. Taxonomy (NCBI): domain Bacteria; kingdom Bacillati; phylum Mycoplasmatota; class Mollicutes; order Mycoplasmatales; family Mycoplasmataceae; genus Mycoplasma; species Mycoplasma bradburyae. The sequence goes on from NZ_CP101414.1 coordinate 904,160, forward strand.
AGTTCTTATCTACAGATAAAAGCTCTAAGATTAGATTATTGTTCATACAATAATTTTGAACAATTTCTTGATCTCTTAATGCTGATTGGCGTTTATTATAATTTACGTGACAAACAACCTTGATTTGTTCTTTGTATTGATTCAATAAATACATTGAATCAGGTCCACCAGAAACGCCAATTAAATATTGCTTTTTATCTGTTGTACTCATTCATTAATTGGCTAAAGCTTTTGTCTGACTTGATAAAGTCATAAGCAATAACACTAGCAGACGCAATAGCTGCTTTAAGCGTATCTGATTCTTTGTGTGAAAATTTAGATAAAACAAAACTTGAGATTGATTTTAAGTATTGATTCTTAATCCCAACACGAACTCTTTTGAAATCTTGAGTTCCTAATTGAGTAATAATACTATTCACTCCATTTTGTCCGTTAGATGAACCATTTTGTTTTAATTTAACAACCCCTAAATCAAACGCAATTTCGTCATGAATAACTAAAATATCTTCTACGTTAATTTTGTAAAAATTCATAATTTCTTTTACAAAATTACCTGACAGATTCATATAAGTTAATGGTTTAGCGATAATGAAATCATCATGCTTTACATAAGTACCATTAAATTGCGTTTTTTCTAAATCTAGATGTAAAACATCCAGAAGTTTATCGATCACTTTAAACCCGATATTATGACGCGTATGAGCGTATTCAGAACCGGGGTTTCCTAAACCTACAACAAGTTTCATATGTATAAAAAAATTAATTAGGTTTAACCTAATTAATTTTAACTTTAACTCCTGGACCCATTGTTGAAGATATCGAGATGTTTTGGATGTAGACACCTTTAACAGCACTTGGTCTTCTTGATTTGATTAATTCGATTAAGGTATTAGCGTTTTCTACAATCTTTTGAGTTTCAGTTGATTGTTTACCGATTGTCATGTGGATGTTACCAAATGAGTCTGTACGGTATTCTTTTTTACCTTTACGATATTCAGTAATAGCAGTAGCTATATCTTGAGTAACTGTACCAGTTTTAGGGTTAGGCATTAAACCTCTTGGACCTAAGATCTTACCTAATTTACCTAATTCAATCATGAATTTAGGGTTAGTAATAATCACGTCAAAATCCATTCAACCAGCTTTAATTTCGTTAATTTTATCAATTTCACCAACGAAATCAGCGCCAGCTTGTTTAGCTTCAGCTTGTTGATCAGTAATTGCTAAAATTCTTAATGGTTTAGAAACATTATGAGGTAAAGAGATAGCACCTCTTAATTGTTGATCAGCCTTAGTAGTATCTAAGTTTAATTTAATAGCAATATCAATTGAACTTTCAAATTTAGTAATTGAAGTTTTTTTAGCAATATCAATTGCTTTATCTAAATCATAGATTTGTTTAGAATCAAAAGAAGCTAATGCAGCTTTAGTTTTTTTAGTCAATTTTTTAGACATTATTTAGCTCCTTTCTTAGCTTTATTAGGGGTAGGATCAACACCTTCAATTTCCATTCCCATTTGTTTAGCTGTTCCAGCGATCATTCTTAAAGCAGATTCTTGATCGTAAGCATTAAGATCTGGCATCTTGTATTCAGCAATCTTTAATGCATCTTCTTTAGAAATTTTAGCTATCTTTTCAGTTTTAGCGTTTTTAGCACCTTTTTCAATCTTAGCCGCTTTTTTAAGTAAGATTGTTACAGGAGTAGTCTTAAGTTCGAAAGTAAAGCTCTTGTCATTAAAAGCAGTAATAATAACAGGAACTACATCGCCCATTCTGTCTTTAGTTTTATCGTTGAATTGTTTGGTGAATTCACCCATATTAATACCAACTGAAGCTAAAGCTGGACCAGGCTTAGCCTGACCACCAATAAGTTCTAGTTTGGCAATTCTTGTGATTTCTTTTTTAGCCACAAGCAACACCTTTCTATAATAATTATTTAAATGTTCTTTATGCAGTCTAACGAACTTTAATAGATAAAGTTCTTCTGCACTAAATTAGAATTTCACAATCTTAATCTTTTGAAGATTGCTCTAATATTTTACCAAAATTATTTTTTATTTGGCGTTTAAAATCTTTAGTTCTGTCATTAATCGGACGATTAGGCACTTTATGATGATGTCTACATCTTGGTGCGTATGATTCCTTATCGCCAATTAAGATTGTTTCGCAATGATAATCTGCTGGATCGTTATTTATTAGTCTTTGTGTTCTACTAGCTTCAGCGCCACATTCAGAACAGATTGCTGTTAAACGAATAATTGATTCAGCAATTCCTAAAATCGTAGGAATTGGTTCGAACGGTTCACCTCTAAAATCTCGGTCAAGTCCAGCTACAATAACATTAATTTGATTATCGGCTAATGTTTGAATTACCTCAACTAATGAATCATCAAAAAATTGTGCTTCATCAATCCCGATTAGTTGGGGTTTATGCATTAATACATAATCATAGATTTCAAACGGCTTATTAATCTTTATACATTCAATTTCCCGACCATCTCTTGAGTTAATAATATGGTCATATGATCTAGTATCAATAGTCGGAGAAAAAACTAAGGATTTAACATCGGCGTATTTATAACGCTTAATTTTACGGATTAATTCATCAGTTTTTCCAGCAAACATCGGACCACAAATAGCCTCAATCCAGCCATTTAATGTGGTCATCGCATTTTTCTTAGCCATCTTAAATAATTCCCTTTATATTATTTATGGACTTCAATTATAAAGAACTAAATTTAATTTAAACATTAAACTTAAAATTAATTACATCACCATCTTGAACAACATATTGTTTCCCTTCAAGACGGAGTTTACCAGCTTCTTTAGCTTTTAATTCTGATCCGTATTCAATTAGATCAGTTCAATGAATTACCTCAGCCTTAATAAACCCACGTTCGAAATCAGAATGGATAATTCCAGCACATTGTGGTGCTAGACTGTTCTTCTTAAAAGTTCAAGCGCGCACTTCAACTTTACCATAAGTAAAGTAGGTACATAAACCTAAGATCTCATAAGCTTTGAAAGCAATCTTATTAAGTCCTGATTGCTTCATTTGAAATGAAGTCATCATTTCTTTTTTATCAGCTTCTTCAAGTAAAGATAATTCTTCTTCAAGCTTAGCAGATACGGTTAAGTACTCTTCTGAGTTTTGCTTACAAAACTCAGCTAGTGCTTTAACGTGTTTATTGTTTTGTTCGTCGGTAATATCGTTTTCTGAGATATTTCCAACATAGATTCTAGGTTTAGCTGTTAATAAATTAAAGTTCTTAATTATACTTAATTCTTCTTGAGAATAACTAGATAGATCTAACATCTGGTTGTTCTCAAGTCTTTGTTTAATTGAGTTAAGTAATTCATATTCAGTGATAACTGATTTATCGCCGCTTTCAGCTTTCTTTTTAATTTTATTGATACGGTTAGTAACAACCTCGAGATCAGCTATCATTAATTCTAGATTAATCGTATCAATGTCATTAATAGGGTCAACAGCATTATGTACATGCGTAATGCTGTTGTCATCAAAACATCTAACTACATGGATTAAGCAATCTACTTCACGGATATTGCTTAAAAATTTGTTACCTAATCCTTCCCCTTTAGAAGCACCTTTAACTAAACCTGCGATATCAACAAACATGATTGTTGCATAAACAAGTTTGTTAGGTTCTATTTGTTCTGCTAGTTTAGTTAATCGTTCATCGATTAACTCAACTATACCAACATTAGGTTCAATTGTTGCGAATGGGTAGTTAGCTGCTTCAATTTGCGAATTAGTGATAGCATTAAATAATGTTGATTTCCCAACATTAGGTAAGCCAATTATACCTGCTTTTAGCATATTTATGCTTTATTGTTAGAACCAAATAGGTTAATTTTTTCAATACACTTAGCTTTGATCGCTTCAAACCCAGGTTTTAATAATTTTCTTGGGTCATAACCTTTTTTAGCTTCATCTAAATCTTTTTCTTCTAAGATGTATTTTCTAGTAGCGGCAGCAAAAGCTAGTTGACATTCAGTATTAACATTAACTTTAGCAACACCTAAACTAATTGCTTTTTTAACTTGTTCATCAGGAATACCACTACCACCATGAAGAACTAATGAAGCACCACTTGCTTGTTTAAGAGATTGTAATACTTCAAAGTTTAAGCTCTTTCAAGAAGATGGGTAAATACCGTGGATGTTACCAATACCAGCAGCTAGCATATCACAACCTAAATCTTGCATCTTCTTACATTCTTCTGGGTTAGCTAACTCACCATTACCTACAACACCATCTTCTTCACCGCCAATAGTTCCAACTTCAAGTTCTACAGATGCATTGTATTTTTTAGCAGCTTCTATAACTTTAATTGATTTTTCATAGTTTTCTTCAAATGGTAAGTGAGAACCATCAAACATAACTGAAGTAAATCCAGCTTCTAAAGCTTTAAACACACCATCGTATGAACCGTGGTCTAAATGAAGCGCAACTGGTACAGTAATATTTAAAGAATCAACTGCATCATTTACCATGTTATATACATTTTTGTATCCGCCAATGTATTTAACAGCACCTTCACTTGTAGCAATAATTACAGGTGAATTAGCTTCTTGAGCAGCAATTAAAATTGCTCTAGTTCATTCTAAGTTGTTTGTATTAATATGAGCAATGGCATAACCTTCTTTAGCGGCTTTTTGGATCATTGCTTTAGCATTAGTTAATTTAGACATAATTAGTTATCTTCCTCTGTTGAATCTACAATAATGTTGTCATCGATTAATGATGATTCTTCACCTTCGTTACTAATTTCAGGTGATGATTCATCTACTTCTACTTCAACCTTGATGTGTTCATAACCTTCTTCTAAGTACTCTTGTTGGTTATGAAGGGTTTCTGATAATTTAACTCATTCATCATGAAGCATCATTGATTTAATTAATCATTTTTGATCACCCATATATACGAATCTGGTGTCTTGAATTAAATCAGTATAGAATGCTCCCATCAAGTCTTGAGCATCTTTTTTATTTAAGTTTTCTTGTTTAACTACTAATTTTCATAAGTCGTTAAAGCTAAAACCTTTTTTAGCAAAGTTTTTTTGGGCTACTTCGTAAGCCTTATCAATTAATGAAGCCATTTTGTTATAGGATTATCTTTTTAATTATAAATGCGAATAAAAAAATATGAGCAACCTGTGACTCATATTTTTTGTTTATGCTTAATTATAACTTATTTTTAAGTTATTATTCTTGGTTACCAGCAGCAGGAGCACTAGCTGGAGTTGCGACTGCTGGAGTATTAGCGAATTGATATTCAGCAGGGATTTGGGCATTTGTTATTCCATTAGGGAATAAGTATGTTTTAACATTAGGGTTTCTCTTCTTCATTTGATCTAAGTAAGAATCTTTTTGATCCTTACCACCACCAAAAATTACATCATATTGAGGTAAATTGTAACCACCATATAAGCCTTGGTAATCCATACCTTCACTTCTTAGAGCTGTTACATATCCAGAAGTAGATGATTTAGCAACACCATATAAGATACCTCTAATATTACCTTCACCATCAATTACTCTAGTACCTGAAGAACCACCAGCAGGAATAAAGTTATCTAACATATAACCTAAACCAGTGTTTACATATGGCATTCTAGAATAAACATTAGGTTGTCCACCGAATGAAGAATAACTTAATAATAGATCTGTTACACCTGGTTTGTTAGCAAATGTTCTAGTATTAGATCAACTTAAGTCACCACCAACATCTTTATATTTAGCTAATTCACCAATAGGTCTAGCGTTATTGTAATAATTTCCTGACTTGTTAATTCAATATGAAACATTTTCCTTACCAGCTAAAATATTCATACCATCAGCTCCTGCATATCTGATTTTGTAATCGTCGTATGAGTTTGGATAACCTATTGCGTAAATGTCGTTTTTCTTTAGGTTTTTATATGTTTCATCATTTAACAATGATGTAGTAGCGAATTTGTATTTATCTTTTTCTTCTCAATTAGCGTAATTGCCTGTTACTCATTTAGCGATTTGTTCGCTATTAAATTTGATTTCAACTACACCAAAATCAATCATTGTTTGTGCATCTTTATATGCACCGTCAAATTTAGGAGTAGAACTTTCTTTTAAGAAATCATTACCTAAGAATATTGGTTTGATATTTTTAGGATCAAGAGCAACTCTAACATATGGAGTGCTTATCTTATTGAATTTTTCATCATCGGTAATCTCTTTATTAGATTCAAAACCTGGACCTTGTCTATCTGTAATTGTAGTTATGGCATTAAATTGAGCGGTAGCAAATCTTGAACCTGTTGGAGTAGCATCTTGATTTCAAGAGTTAACAAATGTTAGGTTAGCAAAGTTAGTTCTTGCTTCGTATTGTCTGTTTTCGAACCCTCTGAAATCATTAGTGGTTCCTGCAATATCTGGTAACAATAAATTTTCTAGAACATGTAGGTTACTAGCAAAGTATCAAGTTGTAGGGTATTTTTTAGGATCATCCTCTAATTTATAGTCAAAAATTCAAGTTGTTCCAAAGTGAGACTGAAGTTTAAGTTCTATTTTCTTTTCATCAGAGTAACTATTAATCTCTTCGCTTCTATTTCTGTCTGGATAGTCATTTGAAAACTGGAAAGAATAAACTGTTCTAGAGAACTTTCGATACTTATCATTAAGAATAGTTCTAGGTAATCCTAAAAATCCTTCTTTATCATCTAAATTTTTAAAATTAACACCATCTAAAAGACCAGTATTATATGAAGGAATTAAATTAGGTCCTCATTGATCTTTTCTTTTAACTAATTTACCTTGAACTATTTCACCATTTTCATCAATATCAGGTAAAAAGAAATTATAACCAAAAGCATCACGGTATGTAGGTAAACCTAACTTCTTAGCTTTTTCGTCATATGCTTTTAGTTTTGCTTCTGGAATATCAAACGGATTTGTTACACCTGCATCCGGAGTTGATCTTTCTTCAGTTTTATTATTACCACGAGCAGAGTTTACGTTATTAACATTAACGTAAGCATCGTAGTTTTGATATCTATCTACAATCTTTCTTTTAGCATCAGGCCCATCACCGTCAAACAAATTACCTACTATTTCAGTATTTGGTACAGATACTGGATCGTTGTTACCAACAAAATCTCCGCCCCCATCGATATTACCTTCGTTAGGGTTCATGTTGTCTTTATTTTCTGATTTTTTATCTTCTGATTTTTTACTTGAATTATCTGAATTTTCATTCTTACAACTAGCTACGATAATCGAGCTTGCAGATAATAAAGTAAATAAGTATTTAATCTTTTTTAATTTAGCTTTTGGCATTTTTAATAATATAGTTTTGTATTTAGAGAATTAATAAAGCCAAGCTATCTTATATAAAATTATATATCAATAGCTTTATTAATTGAATTAAATATCATTAATGAAATAATCAAGTGTTAACGTTTTGACCTTGGTTTATTAGTTTTAATCCTTGGTGATATGATTTAGTTTGACTATCATCACCTGTTCCATAAATCAAATCATATTTAGGTAAATTGTAACTACCATAATATCCTTGATAATCATATCCACCTGAATGGATTGCTAGAGCAGTTCCTGTATTGATTACGTCATCTGCTGCAAAAATTAATCCAACAATTTCATTTTTAGAATTAACTAATGGCGAACCACTTCCACCAGGAGGTACTGCATAATGATCAACTAAATATCCTAAACCGTTATGAGTAAAGTTTTGTTCGTTTACTCTATAGAAATTATTGTTTCCACCGATTCTTGGAAGAGTTAAGAATATATCTGTAACCCCTGGTTTGTTTACAAATGATCTTTGTGTTACTGTTCAAGATAAATCGCCACCACCTTCTTTAACACCATCTGTTCTAGAAGATTTGTTAATTCAAGGAGTTCTTAAATTTTCAATATTTCCATAAACTCTTCTATCTAAGATTCCATCACCTTTTGATGGCGGTAATCCGAATGCGTATAAGTCATTAGCTGGTAATGATTTATATTTTTCATCTTCTAAATAAGAATATTTAGCAGGTTTGAATTTATCGGCATCACTTCATTCAGCATATCCATTAGTTACTGATCTTGCTTCTTCTTCGCTTTTAAAAGTAACACGAATTACACCGAAATCTAATAATGTTTGCGCAGCTTTATAATTTGTATCATTGGTAAATGTACTAGTTTTTTGTTTAATAGCATCATTACCTAAAACTACTGTTTTAACATTGTTAGGATCTACTTCCGTTACCTTTAAATAAGGATCCTTGAAATATATTCCTTGAGATTTTTCAGGTTTAATTTCTTGTCCTTTTTGTAATCTAGTTTGATCCAACTGGAACAGTTCGATCTTAGAAGTTTTAGCTTTGTTATTACGAATTAAAGCTTGGTTATCATTAGCTAATTGTAAGTGTTGTAATACGTGGAAGTTGCTAGCTAAATATCATGTGGTTGGGTATTTACCTGTTTGAGTTGGTAAATCATAATCTAATAACCACGCAGTACCACTTCAATTCCCTGTATTGGTTGCTGGGTTAGGTGAAACGTGACTAGAATTATCTTGTTTTACTTCAGTTTCACTTATGATATTACTTATTCTAATTGAATAAGTAATCTTAGATAATTGTTGGTATTTATCATTAGCTATCAATCAACCTTTACCAGTATTTTTGCTAGCAAATCTTTTACCGCTATTACTGTAATAAGGAATACTAACCGTTGAGTTAGTATCATTCACTACATCAATGCTATTATCTAATGCTTTGGTTTGTTTGTTTATTCCTGGTAAATTAAAACCATAAGCATAAGCATCTTGATAAAGTGGTTGATTGATTGATTTAGCTTTCGCATTGATTGCTTTAAGTTGATCTTTAGTTAAACTAAAAGGACTAACATGCGCTCTATCTGCTCGGTCTTTTAATCAAAAGCTTGGCTTTTGAGTTAATCTATTATTATATAGATAATAGTTAACAAAATTGTTAGCTGCGCTGTAGTTTTCATACTGATCAGCTACTTCTCTTTGATTGTTTTCAACCTTGTTAGTTCATTGATTTTTTGGTTGAATAAAAGTATCAATATTATCGATATTAGCAGCTAACGAATAAAGGTTAGGATCGTTTGGATTTGCTGGTTGACTATCAGTTGAACCAGATGATGATCCAGATGATGTACTTGGTTTATTTGGTTTATTAGAACCATCACTAGATTCGCCAGATTTATTTGATGTAGAATCATCACTTTTTTCAGTTTTACACGAACTAACAATAATCGAAGATCCTAAAAACAAAGCAAGATATTTAGTTCATTTTTTCATTGTTATTAATCCTTTGTTTGATCTTTAATTATTTTAAAGATCAACTTTATTTAGATTTAATTCTTCATCAGTTGGAATATCTAAATTAGAACCGATGAATGAGAAAATTTCAGGTGATTGATTTAAGTATTTACCTTCAATAATTCTGATAACTGATTCTAGAGTATCTTGTAATGGAACATAAACACCTTTAGCTTTAGTAAATGCTTCAGCTACGAAGAAGTTTTGGGTAAAGAAATTTTGTAATTGTAATGCTTTCTTAACGATGATCTTATTATCCTTATCAAGTTCATCAATACCTAAGATAAGAATAACGTCTTCTAGATCGTGGTATTTTTGCAAGATACTTTTAACTTCAATGATCGCATCATAGTGTCTTTGACCAATGATGTCTGGAGATACTGATGAAGATGAAGAAGCTAACGGGTCAAAAGCTGGGAAGATATTTTTTGATGTTTGTTCACGTGATAATACTAATGAACCGTCAAGGTTACTAAAGATTGATACAGCAGAAGGGTCAGCTAAATCGTCCATTGGTAAGAATAATGTTTGGAATGAAGTAATTGATCCATCTTCTGTCGCATATAAACGGTCTTCAACATTTGATACTTCTGTATCTAATGTTGCTTGGTAACCTCCAGTAATTGGTTTCTTATTTAAAGCTGGAGCCACTTCGTTACCAGCTTGAATAAATCTGAAGATATTATCGATGAATAATAAAACATCTTCTTTTTCAACATCTCTTAAGTATTCAGCAGCCGTAATTCCATAAGGAACGATCGACATTCTAGCACCTGGTGATTCATCCATTTTAGAGATAAACATCATAGAATCTTTCATCAAGTTAGATTGTTCTAATTCTTGGTATAATTCAACCCCTTCACGACTACGTTCACCTGAACCAATAAAGATAGATGAGTTCTTTTTAGTTTTATTTGATTTAGATGAGTTAAAGATGATCTCTTTCATCAATACAGTTTTACCAACCCCAGCACCACCTAGAATTCCTAAGTTGTGTCCTTTTAAGATCGGCATGAAGAAATCAATTGCTTTAATTCCTGTTTCTAAAATCTCATGTTTAGAATAAATCTTCTTTTCCTTCTTAATGGTTGAGTTCATTTGAATATATTTAATATTCTTAGCTCTCTCACTTAATAAAGGAACACCTGAAATATCATAGATATTATTTTTAGCGTTTTGACCTACAGGAACTTTTAAGGTATCATTAGTATTAACTACTTCATCACCTACTTTAATATTTTGTTTTTGATAAATAACAATAGCTCTTACACTAGTATCATCAATAATTCTTTTTACCAATAACACGCAAGTATTGTTGTGTAAAGTTAATACGTAATCTACTTTAGGTAATTCTTCTTTTTTGAATGTTGCTTCAACAACGTTATTTCAAATTTTAGTAATATGTCCAATCATTATAAAACACCTTTCATGTTATCTACAATCGCTTGTAATTCTTCTGGTTTGAAATCAATAAACTTCTTATCTACTTGCATTTCGAAATCGTATTCTCTGTACTTGAAGTATTGTGATAATGAATACTCAAAGAAATTACGCATTAATTCTTCGTTGAAGTCTTGTCCTGATTCTAGATGTTCATAAATTCATTTAGCAATTGGATCAGTATCAATTAAAGCATTAATAAATGATAATGCTTCTTGTTCTTTGTTACCAACTTTTCTAAGTGTTCCTCAGATGATTAACTTGGTAATTAATAACATGAAACGTTCAGTATATGGAGAGAACCCTTTTTGAATAAACAGTTGTTCAATCGCTTTACCTTTACTAATTAAATCAGCTGTTTCTTCGTTTAAATCATACTTAAGAGTTCATAATTTACTTTGACGTTTATAAGCACGGTATTTCTTGTTGATTTGTGAAGCGACTTTAGCAATAACTCTAGATTGTACTGCACTACCCGTACGAGATACTGATAAATCAATGTTGATCGCTGGTAAGATCCCGTTAGCAAATAAATCAGTATTAGTTACGATCTGTCCGTCAGTAATTGAAATTAAGTTAGAAGCAATTAATGAAGTAATATCGTTGTTAACTGTTTTAACAATTGGTAAACAAGTAATTGATTTACGGTCAGCAAATTTACCTGCTCTTTCAAGAACTGAAGCATGGCTAAAGAAGATATCCCCAGGGAAAGCTTCTTTACCTACTGGACGGTTAACTAATAATGACATTTCACGATAAATGTTGGCGTGTTTAGATAAATCGTCAAATATTACTAAGACATCTTGGAAGTGTGAAATGTTTTCAGCGTGCGCCATAGCTACATAAGGAGCTAAATATTGGTGATAAGAATTCGTAGCAGGAGCATCGATAATAATCGTATTTTCTAAAGCGCCATGTTTTTTAAGTGTCTCATAAACATCAGCAACGTTTTGGCGTTTTTGACCAATTGAAACATAAATACATTTAACATTAGTCTTACGAATTGTTTGGTTGATAATGGCATTAAGTGCCATGTGAGTTTTACCAGTACCCCTGTCACCAATAATTAATTCTCTTTGACCTTTACCAATAGGAATTAATAGGTCAATCGCCATAATCCCTGTGTATAGTTGTTCATTTAAACGATTAACTTCTAAAAGGTTTCTAGAAGTAGAAAACGCATTAGATGATAAAGAGTTAGCAGCAAACTCAGGCTTATACTTTTTAGGGTATAAAATGTTTCCGTCAATATCAATAATATTACCAAAGTATTGTTTTGTAGTTCTTACATTGGTATCGTGGGTTGTTGGGATGATTTCATCACCAATTTCAAAGTTAGCATTACTTACATCAACGATTAAGAAAGCAGTGTTTTTAGTAGCACTAATTACCATTGCTCTAAAATCTGGTTTGTTTTTAATAGTAAATACTTGGTTTTGTTGGTATTCAAATTGACCTTCAACTTGAATAACATAATCTAAAGCAGCAATTATTTTAGGATTCATAACATTTATATTAATTAAAATACTCCAATTATTTTTAATGCAATCAGTAAGGTTGAAACTAAAGCAATTGATGCAATTGTTAAAACAGTAATGATTAAAGGTTTATTTAATTTATTGATTTGTCTTGTTTTATTAAATGCTAGTTGCATGAAATAAAACCCGTATAAAGAAATAGATATTAATGCTAAGAAGATAACAAGAATAATTAAGAATGGATTAGTTCGTGCTTTTGAATCTATTAGAATGTTATCAATATCTCTAGAGAATGATTTAAGAGCAGCTGTTAAATCTTTTTCGCCATCAGCATTATTTTTATTTTGATCTGAAATCTTATCATAAACTAAGTTAAAAGGTTTTAAGATATTGTTTAATTGAATAATTTCAGTAACTAAATTGTTGAAATGATTAATCGGCGAACCTAATGTTTGTTTAGCTAAAGAATCTAATTTTAATAATCTTCTTCTAGCTTCTGCGAATGATTGGTTAAATTTATCAGGCGTTACTTTGTTTTCTTTTAGTAATTCTAATAATTTAGGTTTTAATTCTTCTTTGTTAAAGTCTCTAATAAAAGCAACAAAGATTCGTTTATACATCTCACTTATCTGTTGTCAGTATAAGAATTGTCTATTAACAACTTGATTTCTTAAAAAGTTAAGGAAATAGCTTGTTGCTTGTTCTGCACTAAAACCTATGCTTCTACTTAAGATGATGTTAAAGTCGTTTTTAAACTCTCTTTTCTCAATTGATTTCATTGCTAGATAAACCATTTGAAAAATTGTTTGAGGTTCAACATATAGTTTAGTTGCATCACCGTAATTTAATTTTGCATCTAGACCTACTGATTTATAAAATCTAAGGAATGTTTCCTGAATTACTGGATATGCTAATTCTTTGTTTTCATTAATCTTCTGCAAATCACCAGATAAATTTATTGTGTCTAGTTTTTTAGTATATGTAGCAGTTACTTCAGGTTTTACTGCATCTTGGATTTTAACAGTTGCAGATAACGATCTATTATCCATTGATAATCCGGTTACTTCGTATTTAAATCTAGTATTAATTGGGTTTTCAAAATAGAAGAAGTTGCTTGATTTATTATTACGATTAAACGAATTAAATCTATTTAAAAAAGCGCTAGCAGATAAAGTTGAATACAATCCTCTTACTTTAGGTGTGTATCTAGGGATGTTTTCAATCAATTCTTTAGGATTAGTTGGAACAGGTTCACCATCTACTGGAACTGAAGGAGGTAGAATGTTTTCAACAGCAGGAGGTTGTTGTTGATTCATTTCTTCTTGCTGAGCTGGATCCTTATTTTGTTCTAAGTCAAAATCAATAAATCTAGGTCTGATTTTACTGATAATGTATTCATCTCAACTTTTAAAGTTCTTTGGAGCATCTGAGAAAACACCACCTTTAGAATCAACTACTTTACCAGTTACTTCATAGTCTTTATCAACTTCTGGTAAGTCATCATCATTAAAGAAGATCTTAGAAGTTTCTTTAGATAAAGCATCAAAATATGTTTTTAAAGTCATATCCCCTTCTTCTTGAGAAGTTGTGTTATTTACTGTCGCTTTAGAAGCGTCTGAATCAGGGGTTATTGAGTTGCCTTCACCCGTAATTTGTTTTTTATAGTCTGTTTTATTAGCTACTGATCCTCAGATTTTGTTATCATATGTTTTATTGTTGAATACGATTGTTCCTTTATGAAATGTTGCATCATTTGATAAAACATACGGAAAAACGATATCTAGACCATACTTAGAAGGATCACTTTTAATCATTTCTTTATTACTTTGGAAAAAAGCTTGAACTAATGAGTAATAAAGATTTCTATTAAACTTTTCTTGGAAACTAAACGATGTATTATTCTTAACAGCGTTGATTCTATCTTCAATCGCTTTAGCTAATCCGTCAATAAACTCACCGATTTTTCCAGATATCTTTTGATCAATACTTTTCTTAAGTTCTTCAAGATTAGCTGGCATTCTCGGTTGTTCTTGTGGGTTGTCAGCATTTTCTGAACCAGGTTGTTTTTCTACAACATCATCAGGATTGGGAATAGTAGGAACATTAGGATCTAATGTAATATCGTGTTTGATTAGATTAAAATCGATGGGTTTAGTGTTGTTGCTAACTACACCCCCAAGCGTTGAAACGAATAGAGTAGGAACTAATAATCCGAATTTTAAATAAATCAATCTTTTTAAATTGGTTTTATTTTTCATTTTTTTCAACCTTTTTCTCTACTAGGTTAAAGTTACGAATTAAGGAATAGTAGTTTTTTTCTTTCCTTACCGCATTATAATCAATCAATTCTTGGAAGCTTAAACCTAAATTAATTTTAGATTCATAATATGATAATTTTTTATTAAATTCATTTATTTTATCATCATATTTTTTAACTTTAAATTTGTAATCAAGTTTGAAAGGGGTGAATTTTTCATCACTATAGATAGTTACCTTATTATTTTCAATCTTAATAAATGAACTTCTAATAATGTAATAATCTTCATCTTCTTCAATTGGGTCATAAATTTTGAAAAAGACATTTTCCATACTGATTAGAGAATTATCTTGAATCAGTTCTCATTCATCTATCTGATTAACATTAAGCAAGAAATATCCTTGTTTATAAGTTAAGAATTTATTGTTAAATCGAATGAATTCAATTTCAGATGGAGCTGTTTTAAAATTTTGTTTTGCCATATCTATTCCATATCCCCATCGTTTGACGAATCCATTTTAACCATTGATTCGTTACTTCTTGTAAGCATTTGTAATTCTTGAATTTCAATCTCACGTTTTTGCTTCAAGATTTCACGCCTTAGATTAATCAATGTTTCATCAAGATCACTAATTGTTTTGTTGTATTTTACAAGATTGTTTTTAGCAATAATTAATGATGATTCCACTAATAAAGAAGTAACAACATTTCTTAGATAAGAATTAATTTCATTAACGATGAATTCTTGTAAATTGTTATACAATTTGTACTTATCGATATCTTCTACTAATAATGTTTCAGCTTTTTCATAATAAGAAGTATCAAGTTCGAATTCCTTAATCGGTAAGATCTTCAAGAATTTATTTTTAATCTTATTTGAATTAATTACGAAATTAATATCGATAATATCACCTGATTCAATTTTTAGACGAATGATTTCTGGTATCGTTTTACTTAATTCTTTAAAATCATTTTCTTTATAGTGTTGAACTACTTCTAATTTATTTTTTTCACAAAAACTTTTAGCATGTTCACCAATTGTAATAAATTGATCATTATGAACATCTTCTTGTTTTAGGATTGCTCTATCATATCTTGAGTAGTTATCAGCAGCTGCGTTTTGTGTTTCAGTTACATAAATTCACAAACGTTTTTTGCTTACAAAGAACATGTCTTCAACTTTATCTAAAGTTAAGTTAATGAACTTGTTCTTAGCTAATAAAGAACTATCTTCATAAAAAGGGTTTTTTAGGTTGTATTTTTTATGCAAGATGTCTAGTAATGTTTTGGAATCGATAGCTCTTTTATAAAAATGTTCAAATCGCTTAGATAATTTAAAAATCTTAATTAGAGTAACGTCACGTTTAGATTCAACTAAGGTATGAATATTTTTTAAACTAGCTTGTTTCCGTTCGAGTTTTTTAATGTCCATAATGAACTAAGCGTTAATGATTCCTTGAGAGAAAACAACCTTTAATTGGTTGGTTTCTGGAGAACGGTAAATAATAATTCCATCAACAACTTCTACAATCTTGTTTTCATCGAATAACTGATTATTTAACAATAAATTAAATCTTTCCACAAGAATTCTTAATTCTTCATCATTTTCTAAAGTTGATCTTAGATTCACTGCATCTGATTGAGAAGATTCAGCTGTAGTAACAATTGGAACTAATTTACTTCAAGAAAAACGAGCATTGCGTGTTCAAGAAATAATTAGATCATCAAAAACAATTTCTCAACGATTTGTAATTGCATCTTTAATTTTTTCAATAAAGGTTTTAGCTTGAACTGAATTTTCAGATGTATTAGTTTGCAATAATGATGTGTTAAATAATTGCGAGAATTCTACAAAATCCTTGTGTTGAACTAATGAAGGATAATTTGTTTGTACAAGATCTTCTTGAATTTGATCTGTTTTTTTATTTTTGTTTTTCATTATGAATTAACTCCTGAGTAATTATTTATTTCTTGATTTAGTTCTTCTTGTTGCTGTGGCACTGTTTTTGTTGAACTATCTTGATCTGTTGTTTGTTGGTCGATTTTTGATTCTTTAGTATTTTCTGATTTTATTTTTGGTTTGTTATTAAAGATATTACTCTTATTAACAAAGAAGTATATGAAGTAAATACTTGCTATTACATATATAAAGTTAATACTTAAAACAACTATAAGTAACGCATATAAGATTTGGTTGATTGTTAGATCTGAATTTAATGAGTTTAAAGTAAAGTTTTGATTGTTAGTTAATGTGTTATTGAATGTAATTAAAAATACACTAGCCACAATAAAGATTGATACTAAACTTAAACCGATGATGATACCAGCTGATTGCTTATTAGAACTTATTAAGTAAGTCAAGATAACTAATAAGGTAATTAAAGTAATTATTAATAATCCTGTGTATGCATTAGCTGTATTGAAGTTAGTTCTATCGAAATCAGATGATAAAAAAACTGCTCAAAATAATAATAAAGAACCTGAATGGTAAATATTATTAACAACAGGAGTTTTGTTTCTTCTAATAACAAAGAAGTAAACACCTCAATAAACTAAGAATAACAATACACCAACTACTCAGAATCAATCAGTTGATAAATCAATTTTTGGTGTATCAATAACATCGGTATTTGGATATTTACCTAATGCTAATATTTTGATAATACCAAACACTAATGTTGTAAGGATTACGAAACAAAAGCCCATTGTTCCATAAGCCTTATTTTTTAAATCGTCATTAATTAATTTAACAAAAATTAATCTTAGGTTAAGTAATGTATATAAGTTAGAAGTAATAAATAATGCGATTGATAAAGTTATTAAAACGAATAACAATAAAACTCTTTCAGGGAACAATCCTGATGTTAATGAGTTAATGAAATTAATAACTTTGTTGTCATTAAAGATGATATTAGCATCTTTACTACCTTTAATAAGTTGATCCAAGAAAATAAATAAAATAATTCAACTTAGCAATTTAGCACTATAAGAAATAAGAATGAAGTAAAGATTCTTAGTGCTGATTGGTTGAATCTTTTTATTTAAAATGTATCCAACTATTCAATATACATAGTTCAGAATTACCAATAATATATTTAATGAACATACTCCTAATACAGATGATAAGCTTGCTTTGTTGTTAATTCATCCTAAAAGTAATGCACCACTAATAATACTGAATGATAAATATATTGAGAATCAAATTGAATAAAGTTTGATTCTGTGATTAATTGAACTTACGTTTTGGTAGTTTCATCAAAGTGATGTAATAAAAACTAAATATAACCCTATAAGCCTTAATAGGATAAAGAAGTTAATACTTTGATATGTCGGATTTTGGAATTGAAATAAAGCCGTAATCGGATAACGATTAGGATCAAGCGTGGTCATTATCGGCTTAGTTGCATCCATAGTTGATCTAATTGGCATGTAATTTACCAAGAACAATCGGTCAGGAGCCATTATAAATCCAACACTGAACGCAAATAATACTAAAAAGATTAGCGATCGATAAAACAAAACCATTTTTACATTTTGTTTTATCGAGACAACATCAGATTTTAATTCATAAAATGTATTGTTGTCTGGTATCTTAAATAATCTTTTAATCTTATCTAAATTAATTGATAGTTTTTTAACAGACATTTAGATATCTACTAATAAGCTCATCGTGATCAATCTTCACATTTTAGTGAAATGTTGGATCTCACCCAACATTTCAATATAGGCTTGTTAGTTATTTATATCTTATAAATTCTAACCGAATATAATAATTATTACAACTAAAAGGGCTATTCTAAAAGATTTTGGTTTTAATAATTATTATCTTAAAGCAACTATCCATATATAAATTTTAATATACTGACAAACAAAATTAAGCATTTATTTGTAAATATAGAATTATTCATAATTGTTAGTCTAATAAGGATAACAAAATGTTTAAAGTAGAGTTATTGCTTATAAATAAAAATAAAATCTGATTTATTTAAGAATCAGATTTTATTTAACTTTTTTGTTTTATCTCTTTGTTGGTGATGATGGTTGATTTATTAAACTGCGTTTAGTGGCTGGATGAGTAGGTCCTGCTGTAATTTGAACGCGTTTAGGTTCAATATTTTTTATTAAAGTTTGGGTAGTTGTTACAACTGTTTTTTTAAGAACTTGCTGATTTTGTTGCGTTTTATTAATTTGAGGGTTGTTATTGATTAATGGTTTAGGTTGTTGAGGTTGAGGTACTTGTTGAGGTTTAGGAGCAACTTTTTCTATTGTTTTTTGTTGTTGAATAATAGCTAGTGAGTTATTGTTATTTTTTCTTAAGTTTGCTATTTCTTGATTTAATAAATTAATTTTATTGAGATTTTCCTGATTAGTTCTATTTAAGTTATCTAGTCTTAAGTTGAATTGTTCTGATTCTTCTAACATTTCTTGATATTTGATAAAGAATAACTCAAGTTTTTTGTTTCTATTTTTGAAGTCTTTAATAACTAGGATAATAGATACAACTAATAAGGCGATTCCAGCAATTATCAGGATGCTGCCAAAAGCCAGCATTACATACGAAATTTTGGTAAGCTCATTTTTGAAAATCTCACCGAAATTAGACATCTCAGCACCATTAACTTCTGTTAGGTCAAGAACTCTTTGAGTAATCGAACCAATCACGTAAGAAATTAATCACGCACCAATCCATACAGCTATTATCCCTGTAATTGATAAGATGATCGGTAGAATGCCAATTCTTCTTCTTATTTTATCTTTTTCAAAATCAGAACTTACTTCTTCTTGTTCTACTTCGCTACTTTGAACTTCTTGTTCTTCAATAGCTATTTCTTCATTTTCTTTATTAACTTTTTTTGATTTCACTTTTTATAAAATACCTAATTACACAATTTTATTATAATAGTCAACTAAACCTAAACTAACGTGATTTATTATAAATTTATTTAAAATAAAGCACAAAAAAAACGTTATCAAATTAATAATGATAACGTTCTTTTTATTTTTTTATTAACCTCTATAAGCCTTTAAATGGTCTAGTGAGTCAAAGTATAATGTTCTTCCGTCTTGTAATTTAAGTGGGTATAAAGTAAATACAGTATTTTTAATTTTAGTTGTTGTATTTTTGTCGATGTAGAATTTGTAGTTTTCATCAACTTTAGGTTTAAGTTCGATTAATGCTCTATTTTTAGCTTCTTTTTCAAGTCTTGAAAGGTTCTTGTAATTTCCTCTAACTAAACCTAGTTTTTGGTTAGTAGCATTGTTGTAATACAAAACGATTTCGTAGTTATTATCAACATTTGCTTTATTTGAAAACTGACCAATAAAGTATTTTGTTAATTCTCGGCTTTGAATTGAATCAAAGAATAAACTGTGTTTGTCAGAAGAACTATCAATCGATAGATTGATATCAGTTCCAGTTATATCGTAATACTTACCATATCTTAATTCAGTAAATGTATTAATGCCACCTTGTAAAACTAGAAGGTTGTTTGGATCAGTAACAATTTGATCACCACTCTTAGTTATCGAATCGTTAGATAATCTACTAAGCGCTTCTTGGTAAAATTTCCACATATAAGTGATTGGGAATCAAGTATTGTTATCAGTTACCAAAGTTGCGAATTGATCTTGATCAATACCTTTAGGTAAGATAGGTAGATTAATTTTGTTATTAGTTTGATATTCCGCTTTTAATTCAACTTGGTTGTTATTCGAATTAAGTTCCAAGTATTTTTGATATTTTAGATCATAACTATAAGCAGATAAATCAATACCATCAACTTTGTAGTGATTCGATAAATTAGTTAAAGAATTGTGTAACTGATCTAAAGGTAAGCGAGTTAATGTAGATAATAACGCTTGTTTAAAGTTGTTTTGGTTAGATCCTAGACTTTCAATTAATAAATTCTTTTTATCAGAACTTAAATCAATTTCAAATAAAGGTTGCTTGTTAGTTCCATATGTAAGAACTGGTTTGATGTCTTTAGCATCAAATACATGTTGAGTTAAGAAGTTAGTGTTGTAAGCGCTTGATAAATTGATTGAATTGTAACTTAAATTCGAATTAGCTTGCAATAAATCATTAAACGTATTTACATAATCAACAAAGCGGTTATCACGACCGTTACCTAAACTGAATGTAGCTACAGTTTTGTCATAGAATTGAGCAAACTTATTAACTTGAGATTTAGCAACATTTAAGAAGTTTTCATCTAATATTTTGTTTAATGAACTGAAATTACTCAAGCCTGATAGGATAGCATAAGTAGAAGCTCCATTAATATAAGATTGACTTAAATAAGATTTATAGAATTCTGAATTAGGGTTAATAGCAAAATTATTATTACCAGAATAGTTTAAACCAAATTTTTCAGATATTTTTCTAATGAATTCTTCTTTGTTAGTAATAGCTTGATTATCTAATTTTCAATCAACATCAACATTTAAGTAAAGTTTTCTGTTTTCAGCTGAAATTCTATAAGATTCTCAATAACCTGGTAAGAATGTTAATTTAGAAGCTCAAGAATCTCATCTTCTACCCGGATTTTTAATATCAGCAACAAGACCAGCAGCATTTCTTCTATTAGTAGTTAGATCAAAAATATCAGCACCTACATGAAGGGTATCGTTACTAATACCAACACTTTCTGGATATGTTCCATAAACTTTGTTAGCATTTTCTAAATTACCAAATCCAAAGTAGTAAGGCGAGTTTTGAATAAAGCCGTCTTTATTAAAATTACCAGCATTTAATCATCAAGAATTATTACTAAATGTGTCGTGGTAAATAAATACTTTATTTGTATGACTTCCGTTATAGTTATCCTTGGCAATATATGGATCACCATGAACGGTATAACCGTATAAGTTACCCTTATAGATTAATCCGATATTTTTACCAAATAATTCAACACCATCTTTAGTAACAAATGAACGGTTTTTAATATATGCGTGAGTTTTTAAAAATTCTTTATCTAATAGTTTAGCAACTTCAGTATCAGATTTATTACGCCCTATTGATTCATAATTAGCAATTAAAGGTTTTAAATTATCTTGCTCTTGGTTAAGTCCTAAACCATAATTACTTACTGAACTATCTAATGAGGAAGTTGAAGGGATGATTGAACCTTGATTATTTCTTTGATATCTAGAATTTAATTCAACTGAATCAAAGTTTTTACTAACAAAATCAGGTGAAGATATTTTTTGTAAGTTAGCGATCAGATCATTAACACTAAAACCTTGATTAACTACTAATTTATCAGAAATACTTACATTGTTTCAATCCTGATTTTGATCTTTAAACCCAATTCCGAAGTATTTATCAAACCCATAATTAGGAGCAGTTGGGTAATCTAAATAAATACCTGAACGTTGTTGAACGCCGATTGCTGCTTTTGGTAAGCTAATTGTTGGTAAAAATGAAGACTGACTAAAGATATCATTTGTTTTTTGATTAAACAATTGATTAATTTTTTGGTCGAAAGCTCTACCTAAATTAGCATCAGAACTTAATGTAAAATTACCTTGATCGCTGAAAACAGCAGATGATTTACTTAACGAAACGTAAGTTGAGTTATTTTTATCATTGCTATATGGAATGTAGTAATCTAATGAGAACTTATCATCACCATTAATTGCTTGGTTAATTACGAACTCTTTAAACTTATTAATATCGTTTTTATTTAATGGATTGAAGTAATGATTTTGACCGTTTTTATCCTTAAAAACATAATAAGCTATTGAATTTTCGCTAATATTGTTCCAGAAATTATTCTTTAATTCATCTAAAGAATCATATAATTTATCACCGCTACCATAAGCGTATTTTTTGATTAGTTTATATTCTGGTAATAAACTAGCAGCAGCTTGCTCGTTAGTTAATAATTCACCGTTAGCGCCAATATAAGCATCACTTAATTTATTTTGATCAAACGGCTTAATTTGGTTACTTGTCAGATCAACAATCCCTTTTTCACGATCAGCATAACTAGCAGACAAATCCCCAATAAATTTATTTAAATCAGGATTAGGTTTTCTTGGATCGATCTTGTCATTAAAACCTTCATTCGTAGAAGTAACTAGGTTCGAATTAGATTGAATTATCGAAGTTAGTTTGTTATCAGAATCAATTGTTGCGCTTATTGAAGCTCCGATAATACCTGAAATTAAACCAGCAGAAGCAAAAGCAACAGCACCATATAGTAATTGCTTTTTCATTCTGATTGATAGACTCTTTTTTAATTTAGCTAGCTTAGCTAATTTAGCTTTGTTATTCATAGGTCGATCCGCCATAGTCTTGATAATCTAAGATTATAAAATATTTAACGAAATATTTAAAGTATATAGCATATACTTTTTATCTTACATTCATTGGTCGATGTAGTTATGAGCATCTCTTAATGATAAGAAGAAGATAGTTTTTTTAAGTTTTTGATCAAATACACTGAACAATTCTGAACGATAAATTAATTTTGTTCTAGAACCTACAGAATCTAAATAAACAGTTTTTCTAGCTTTTAGCAATTCGTTAAATTTAGCTTTTAATGTATCGTGACTTGCTGAAGCATCATTGTTGTTATAGAAAATAAATTCTGTTGAATTTAAACCAAATTTACCAATTCCTTTAGCTACACCAATTTTAGTTTCAGGATCATAGCTAACGATTTCAGTGATTTTAATGTTCTTACTAGGTTGATATAAATAACCACCAGCTTCATTACTTGGAACTTGAACTAGTGTTCAATTTTGAGCTTTGTTTAATTCATCTCTTACAACAACTGCTGATAAATTGTTTTTATTTGAAATATAGCTACCATTTAAAGAAGTTGATACAGTGTGAGGAATAGTAATTAATGAATTAGATAGTAATGTCGCTAATAAGTTTTGGTAAAGATCAATTAAATTACTTGAAGCATAAACACCAGCAACACTTGAACCTCTTGTAGGTTTGTGTAATGAATAAATCTTATTAACATTATTTATATAAGCTTTATCCATAGCATATAGGTTTTTATTTTCTAACCATTCAGTAATTTGCAGATCTTTTATCTTATCAATATCAGTTGGTGAATATTGTTTTTGATTGTAGTATAAGAACGATGCGTTTTGCGGTCTTGTGATTTGAATCGGCTTAATTAACTTAATATCTTTAATAGTTCTTTCTTTTAAAGTTTTTAAACCTAATAATCAAGTTTTCTTATAACCACCAGTCCATACATATTGAACTTGACCAATTTGGAACACGTAGTAGTATTCTTCTTCTGTTGGAAAGAAAACATTTACCAATAAAACAGCAATGTGCATAGCCACTGTTAATCCATAGAAAACAGGAGATAAAGCACCAACTATTGCAGTACCTTTTTTAATAAATGAAGTAAATTCACCAGCTAAAGATAAAGAAACAGAAATAGTTGAAGCAGCTGTTTGTAATCCAGCAATAACTAAATCCTTAGTACGGTTTAATACACTTGGACTATTTATTAAAGTATTAACTGTTACAGCAGAACTTAAAATTGTTGCAAAACCTTCAAGTACTGAACTAATTACAAAAACTGTTTGTAATTTTTTCTGATCTTTTTGTAATTTTTCAAGAGCACTTAATTCATTAACATTAACTTCTTTTGGATTTTGAAGAATTGCAGGAGATCCTGCTTTCTTAGAAGTTGAAAATGTTTCTGAATTATTAATAACAACTTTATTAGCGTTTTCATTAGTATTACTAGTTGAGGGTTGTTCTGAGTCATCTTCTACTAATCTAGTTGATGATCTTAGTGATAAACTTGCAGATCTAGCTTCTGGTTTGTTATTAATTACAGAAGGAAACTGTTGCATGTAAGTTAGATACAAATCAACATAGTGATCACTTGATAAAGATTTTACAAAAGTACTTACTTGAGATAAATATTCTTCAGCTTTTTTAAGATCAGTTTTTTGAACTTCTTTTATTTTTCTGTATAAATTACGAATGTAAATAACTGTTCCAAAATCAACATTAATACCTTGTAAGTATTCTAAAACATTCTTAGGGATATCAGCAAATAGTTCTCTTACTTTTGGTCTTTGGGTTGGAACATCTCTTAAAACTAATGGAATTTCGTTTTTAATAGTTTCAATAGCACTAGTTTGTAAAAATTGGTTACGAATTCATTTTAAGCTAAAAGCATCTTGGAAACCATTAATAATTCTTAATGTATTTTCATCAAGATTATTTTGCATTAATGAACTTGGACTAAATCCAGCTACGAATAATGCTTGAGTTAGGTTTTGAGCTGATAATAATCATCAAATAGCTGAAAGAGTTGGTCAACTGTTTTTAATTTTAGTTTCAATTTCTTGAATTTGTTTATCACCAAATAGATTTATCCCTT
This sequence comes from Mycoplasma bradburyae, assembly GCF_024338845.1. NCBI lineage: Bacteria > Bacillati > Mycoplasmatota > Mollicutes > Mycoplasmatales > Mycoplasmataceae > Mycoplasma > Mycoplasma bradburyae. Next base: position 929,060 of record NZ_CP101414.1, read on the forward strand.
TGATTGTATCTATTAAACCTTGTTCATTTAAAATCGCACCTGGTGTTGCAGCAACTATGTTAGACAACATTAGCATTGTCATAAAGATAGTTAAATTCGAAAATTGATCATATAAGTTTGGCAATAGATTTTCAAGACTAGCTGATACATCAAAGTCGTTGTTGCCAATACCAAAATAAACTTTAAATGAGAATGAGTTTCCGTTTAAATCTTTATTAGCAAGAATATCGAAACCGCTTGGTTTAGCATAACTATTAATTAGTTGTAATGTGCTATCAATTTTATCTGATAACTTAATAAAGAAATCTTTTAATAAGAAAATAATTTGTTCTTTTGCTTTATTAGCAATTAAACTATCTAATAGGTAAGAATATAAGATGGGGATTTTATAGAATGAACTAAAACGCTTAGCTTTATTAAATTTAGCTACAGTATCTAATAAACCTTTATAAACTTCAGGTTGTTGAATTTTTAGTTGATAAATGAAATCTGCTCAAGCTAAATTAAGTTTTAAATTATTAGAATACTGTGCTGTTCTTAATTCTTGTTCGCTATAAGGGAAATAAAAAATAAAATCTTTAGTTTCAAGGTTTCTATTTAATACTTTAATTTCCTTTTCATCACCAATGCTAATTTCGCCTAATAAGAAGTCAAATCCTGATGTAACTATATCAGATGAAATAGAACGATATAAACCAATTGGTAAAGTACTAGTCTTTGTTCAATTAGCTGGATTTGTTATCGTGTTAATATCAGCATTACCTTGGAATAATAACGGACCATAAAAATCATAGTTATCATCTTCAGAAGTATCTACAAAATATTGTGATGCATTGTTATTAGCACTTATTCTTTGGTAATGAACTGGAATATCTTTTGCAGGAACATTGCTTTTGATTTGTTGAACTGTATCACTTAAATTTAATGAAGGATCTACATTGATAGTAGTTGTTGTATCACCTTTATTAATTTCAACCTGCAGTTTAGAATTCTTAGTAATGTAATTAAATAGTTTTAAACGTTCTGTTTGACTATTTTTTCTTAATTCGTCAACATTAATTGGTTCTGAATTAGTATTATCGCTATTTCGTAGAACAACAATTTTACCTGCTTCTTCAGATAATAAATCCTTTTTAGTTTCAATATAAGCAGTTAAATCAGCTTGAGAACTAAACAAAGATCCGTCATAAAACAAAACATTATCTTCTCGATATAAAGAATCTTGTGCTTGTTCTTTTTTAGCATAGACATTTTGATCAAATCCTACAAACCCTTCTTTAAGAGCTGATGGTTCATAAAAGTTTTTTGCAAATACATTATCGTATAAACTCTTAGTTTTTGGATCTGTATATGACTGATAATTTTCAACTAAATCATTTGAAGATAAAAGAGAATAATAGCTTTCCTTGTTAACTTTTTCACCTTTATATTCTTCAGAAGAGCTAGCAAAACTTGGAGCAGTTTTTTCTAGTTCAGATGACTGTCTTACAATAGGTCTTATTACATTATTACAAGACGATAAAATGAATGAAGGTAATATAAATAACCCTATTGCTAATTGTTTTTTGAACAATTTAGATTTTTTCATATCAATTAAAATTTAGTTTTTAAATTTTTGTAAAGAAACCTGAGAATTTACTTCTAATTGATGAACTTCAAGAAGTTAAACGATTTTTAATTTTAGTAGGACGAAGTACATTATTATTTGCAGGCACTTTATTCAATTCAGTTTCATCTCACATTCCAAAGTGTGATCTGTATCAAGGGAATTGAATACTATCATCTTTAGGTTTTTTAGTGAATACACTCTTAATTTGTGATCCTCATCTATTTAATCTACTTAAGATAGATGAACCAAATCTTGAAGCTTGAGTATCATTAAGATTAACACTGTAACCTTTTTCAGTTGATGAAGTTGATTTAATTGTGTCGTAATTTCTTTCGGGTAACGGAGGAGGAACTTCAGCTAATTCTTTTAGAGCTTGTTGTCTCTTCTTCATTTCATTAACTTCATTAATAGTAGCATCTGAAGCAACAGCTGGTTTTCTTGTTTTATCAATTCTTGCGTAAATTGAGTAATCAGTTTCTTGTTTTTCTTTATTATCATCAGTAACTAAAATAATTGAGTTTTTAGAACTGTCATAAACTGATTGGTAATCGCTAACACTACCATAAAGATCAACTTTAGGAATTGCGTATACAGATGAACCTGATTGATAAAGATTTTCGGTTAATAAAGCAGCTGCATAAACTGATGGGTCAGTTGAGTTACTTCTAGATGAGAATAGTGATTTTAATGAAGCAGCAGTTTCATATTTGTTAGCTTCACTTAATGATTCAACTGGCAAGAATACTGGTGATACTTTTCTTTCATTATTTACACCATTATAAGTAACTTGAGCTAAGTAGAATCCTTGTTCAAATACATTCTTACCCTCTCTTGTTAATTTTTTAGCAACTACATCAACTGGTTGAGAAATTAATGGTCTTCCTAAATTATCTCTAGGAACAATGCGTTTTTCTAAACGTTTACCACGGAAACCATCAGATAATACTGTCAAGAAGCTTAAGTTGCTAGTTTGACCTCTTGAAGGTTTTATGTTGCTAGTTTTAGTTAATTCTTCTTCAATATCGCTAATTGAATAAGATCTAGCAATTCCGCCTTTAGAGAAAATTGAGTATTCACTTGAAGAACTTGATGTAGAGCTTGTGCTAGCTGTTGAATTAGATCTAGATAAGAATCTCTTAGCAGAATCTTTGTCGCTCTGGCTTGGTTTAGCAACTGTTGAATCAGATTCGTTAAATAATTTATCTAAATCATAACTTTCTCATGAATCAGTTGAACTAGAACTTGTTGAGTTAGATCTCTTGAATGCGCTTGGTGATGTAACATTACTATTCGAACTTACAGAAACATCATCGAAACTAATCTCACCAGAGTTTTGTTTAGCTAAATAGTTAATAATAGCACTTGGGTTACCCATTTCATTAGGGTTTTGGTTAATGTATTTTAAGAACGAACGGAATTCTGGATTACTAACATAATCCCCACCTACAATGCCAGAATTTTTTCTATCGTTATCAAATCAAGATTTAGGCGCTCAAAAAGCTCCTCTCTTTCCGTCTTTATCTTTAATTTCGATTAAGTCAAACTTTTCAAGAGATGCATCAGCTAAATCATCAATATTAGATTTAGTTAAATTAAAGTCTCTTAACACTGTACTCTTTTTAACTGTAGAAGTTGGTTTAGGAGTAACATCTTTAGAAGATTTATAAGTGTTTAATAATAAACCAATACCAGCTCCAATAGCACCAACTGCAGCAATTCCACCAATCACTCCTCCTGCAGCAGCACCTACATTTAAGTTTTCTGATAAGTTTCCATTATTATCAGTAGTTATTCCTTCATGTGGAACTAGTCCTGGAACAGAAACCCCTGGAGAGTTGATAGCTCCATTTGAATCCATACCTTCTTCTGGATGGAAGTTTTGATTACTTATTCCGTCATCGCCTTCGTATGCACCTGTGTCATCATAACCTTCTGAACCAGTTGCATATTTAGAAGAATCAGTATATCTTCCGCCATTTATTGGTCCGTATTGCGTATTGCCGCGAGACGGTCTATTGTTAGGATTGGTTGGTTTAGAAGAATCAGCTGACTGATTTTGAATAGGTTGAATAACGCGATTTAAATTAGCAGCCGTTAATGAAACCGGAATCGCTACAGCAGTAGCAGCTGTAACAACACCTAATGATGATAAAAGAATCGTTTTTTTAAGAGGTACTTTTTTTGACATAATCGATATCTTTCTTTAACAAAAATTAATCTTAATCTTATTTTAAAACTAATTATTATTTTTTCTTGATAAATGATTATATAAAATAAAATTTATTAATTCATTTATTTAAATAAATAGAAAAAGAAGAACCAAGAACAATAGGTTCTTCTTTTCATTAATAACTAGTTATTATCTACGCAAGAATGCGAATTTAGTTCTGAAGAAGTCCGCAGTTGAGCTAAAGAAGTTTGAAACTCGTTTTCTAATTGAATTTAGAATTCCTACTTTAATTGTATTTTTATTAGATGAACTATTAGAAGAAAATAAACCTTTAATTTTTAATGGTTTTTTGGTTTTAATAGTCTTACTATTTAATTTAGAAAAATCTTCAACAATTGTTCTTCCTCTTTTTGAATCAATTTTACTATTTTCATTCATCGCATTTACAATAATAGGAGAACTTAATTCTTGGTTTCTTCTTTCAGAATCAGAACTTATTTTTGAAAGTGATCTTGAAGCAGATTGAACTGTAGTTTTTTGAGTATTTAAAACTCTAGAATTCACACCATTAGAATCAAATCTAATTGAACTATATATAACTTTATCTACATCATTAGCAGATAAACTGCGTTTTAGTTGATCACGAATTTCTCTATCTTCAAAAGTATTTTCGAATGATAAAGTAGCGTAAGTTAAATCACCTTCGTTCTTTATATTGTAATGAGGAATTATGTGTCTATTAGGATTTTCTTTTTTGATTTGATCAAATTTTTGAATAAAGATATACGGATTATCTTTAGCTGTAGGATCATTTCAAATAAGTTTTAATGAATTTTCAAAGTAAGCTTTATTCTTTTTATCTAATAAAACTTCAGGAATAAAGAATGAACGAGCTTCTCGCTTAAAGGTCTGGTTATTACCTCTAGTTGTTGTAATGTATATATATCCTCTTTCTAATGCTTCAGGATTGTTCTTTACGAAGGTTCCAGCAACTTGATTGAACGGTTTTGATATAACTGGTCTACCTTGTCTATCTCTTGGAACTTTAGCGTAAGGAGCAGGTTCAATTTCATCATCTCCATTAACAAATTTATTTAAAATGTTTAGGTTTTCAAATGAACCTTTATTTGGCGTACTTAATACTGGATCTTCTCAAATTAATGCTTTTCCAATTTTATCGCTTATCTTATCGATTTTATTAGCACCACTAATTAATGTATTACCTTTTAATTCATCATAAACTTTATCTAAGTCTAAATTTGCTGATAATTTAGGTAAAGCAACATCATTGTTATCAGCCCTTTTATCTTTAGCAGTACTTACAAATTTATAGTAGTTATTAATTAACTCATCAGAAGAAGTGCTATCCAATGTACCGTTTTTAGATTTAGCCGAATATTTTGCGTAACTTTCAACTAATTTGTTAGCCGAATCTTCAAGATCATTAGAACTTGTTAAAACAACTGGTTTGTTAGGATTATCAATTTTTTGAGAAAGGTATTGTTCGTACGAAGCACCTAAAGCAGTTAATGGATCATCTGTTGATTTTCTAACATCTTTAGCAGCTCTAATTCCAACGTTATTTTCTTCATTAGGCACAGCACTTAGATTAGGTAATTTAACAGAATTTCTTGGCGAACTATCAGTTGAATTAACACTTTCATCATCTAAAAAGCTAAATGCTTCTTCTATTAATTCATTAGTAGATTTTAGGTTAGATTGAAAATGCTTAACTGCATTATCATTCTTATCTAAGTAATTAAAGAAAGCTAATTTATTATCTTTTTGTTCTGGGTTTTCATTTAAAAATTTAACGAAATCACCAAAATCAGGGTTTATAATACCAGTATTAAACCCATTGTTCATTGAAGCGAATCAATCAGAAGGTAATAAATAATTACGTTGCGTATTTTCTTTTTTGAAATCAATTACTAAATCTTTAAGTTGTCTTCCTTGAGCTAATAATGACTTGTTTGATGAAGGAGAATCTAACGGAATTGATGATAATTCAACTTCGTTAGGTCTAGTTTGTAAATCTATAGCAGTTGGAACTGTTGCTCTATTAGATGAATTCTTTCAGTTATAAGCAAGAACTGAAATACCAGCAACAGAAGCTCCTAATACTGCGCCAACAGTTGATCCTATTATAGCAGCTAGATTCGTTTTATCGATATTACCGCTAACCTCTTTATCTTTTATGTTGGGCATTGAAGTATTAATTGAACCTACAGGGTTAATAGGTTGGTTTCCATTAATTGGAGCAGATTCATCTGCACTTGTTCTTCCATTTGAAGATGGAACAGAAGTTTCATCACCTACAATAATAACGTTTTTAGAATCTTTTGCATTTTCTTCATCTAAGAATGGTAAGAATGATAGATCATTATTCTTAACTGAACTATCACTAGAAGAGTCCGATCCATTTATAGAAGAATTAGAATCGTTCTTATTTTCTTTAGTTGCGTTTTGTGAACTTTGTTTAGAGTCGGTTCCATTGTTTTTACTAGCAAAAACAACTGGTGTAATAATAGCAGTTGTTGCTACTGCTAAAGCTGTAGTCGTAATTACAGCTATTTTTCCTTTTGATAATTTTTTCATAACGAGATAACCTACCTATATATATTACTTTAATTTAGCTAAATTTTGTTATTATCTACAAATTTTCTAGCAAATTGTTTAACGAATGATATTGAAATTATAATTTAATTTTTATAAAGAGTCTGAATATTTCTATTTTTATTTTGAAAATTATTTTGAGCATTCTGAACTTGAGGGCTTCTTAAATTAACTTGGTTAGAATTAATTTGAACAGGGAATTTACTCTTATTATTCAATGACATATTAGGCTGATTCATTGGATTTATATTCATTAATGGGTTTTGATTTCGAACCATCAGATTTTGCTGGTTATTAACGAATCCATGTACTGGTTTTTGTTGAAATCTGTTAGGTAGTCTTAATTGTTGATTATTATTAATGTTTAATTGCGGATTAAAATTCGAATTAACTACTAAATTATTGTTAGCAACAATATTTTGATTAAAAATCTGACGATTTATATTATTAGCCGGTACATTAACTTGGTTTGGTATTAATTTGATATTAGGTTGATAATTGATTTTTGGCGGAATAATTTCTTCTTTAACTTGTGGCTGAGTTTCATTTATTTCAGAATCAACTTCTTTTTTCTTAATTTCTTCTTGTTTTAATTCATTATGTTCATCACTTTCAGACGAAGTAAGTAATTTTTGTTCTTCGACTTTCTTTGTTTCTCTTATGATTTCTAACTGTAACTCTTTAAGTAAATTAACTTTTACTAAATAGTTCATTATACACATACAGATTCCACTTATTAAGAAAACTAAACCAAAGATTACACCAATTATTCCCATTGCTAGTAACCCAACACCAGTTGATGTTAGTTCTATTTCGTTGTTATTAGAAACCTGTCTTAATGATCTACCAACAATACTAAATCCTAAAGCCCCTAAAAAAATAAAAACAGCAGCTAAAACAAAAAAGATAACAATAATATTAATATTTGTTTTCTTATTCAATAAAGATTGTTTATTATTTGTTTTTTCTTTTTTATTTGTATCTGACATAAGATTTTATTTAATGGCGCTAATGATTTAATCAATTTAGTGATAATCGAAAGCTTGAATTATTGTATTTATATAAATTTCTATTTATTTTGAATGTTATTTTAATACAAAGAATAACTGAGATGTTAAACAAAATTATTGCAATTTTTGTTTCATATTAAATAGCATTATACCTGTAGCCACAGACACATTCAAGGATTGAATCTTGTCTGTATACATTGGAATCTTAATTTGGTAATCCGAATTCTTAATTAGTTGGTTAGACACACCTTTTTGTTCATTACCTACAATTAATATAGATTTTTTAGCATATTCTTGGTTATAGTCAGCAGCCTCACTGCTTAAATTCGAAACATAAGATCAATATCCATATTTTTCTTGAAGGTCTTTTATGGCATATGAAAGGTTTGCAACTTCAATTAAATTAAGATAAAAACAAGCACCAAGCGATGTTTTTATTACAGTGTTATTAATTCTGGCTTGATTATCTTTTTTAAAAATCACGCCAGATACATTAGCTGCTAAACATGTTCGCAATATTCCACCAAAGTTACCTGGGTCTTGTATTTGATCTAAAACAACAATAATTCCTTCTTGTTGTTCTTTAATGCGTTCGCAAAATTCATTAAATGATATCGTTAAAGAATTAGCATCAATTTCAGCAACAAAACCCTGATGATTTAATGAATCTCTATATTGATTATCAAATCATTTTAAAGAATGCAACTCGTATTCAATATTCCTTTGTTTCAATAACTTGATAATTTCGTTTTCTTGTTTGTGTAAAAATACTTTTTTGATTTTTAAGTTGTTAATTAAACCTTCATAAACGGCATTGAAACCGAATAAGCATAATCTTTCTTTTTTGGAATTATTTTTATTTTGGGGCTTAAATTGATCTTTCATTTTATAAAACTTTTTTATTCATCAATTTGTTTCTTATGATGTCAGCATTTTCATAATCCTTATTAGCTAACAATTCAGCTCAGTTACGAATTTGTTCATTAATATGATCATTATGAAGCATTTCTGGAACTATTCCGTAGATTTCTAAACATCACATTAATTTTTGATAAGCTCAGATATTTTCTTCAATCTTTTTGTGAGCTATAGCTTCATTTATCGTCTTAACATGCTCTCAAATAGTTTTTGTCGCGTTAGCAAAATTAAGGTTATCTAATAGCGATTCTTTAAAACTATCACAAGTTAATGAAGTACTTGGAATGTTTTGGTTATTAGCAATTAAATATGTTCTGAAACGATTAATACAATTAACTATTTTCTCAATGTCTTTTTGAGCAGATTTAATTACATTGCCATCAAAATTAAGCGGAAGAGTGTATGATGAATTATAAAAAACTCATCGTATTGCACGATAATTAAACGATTCAATTAAATGCTTAACATAGATAAAGTTATTAAGTGATTTAGACATCTTTTCATTTTCAATTAAAAGGTGTCCTACATGCACTCAACAATTAGCTAAATTACGATTATATAACGCAATGTTTTGCGCGTTTTCATTTTCGTGGTGAGGAAATAACAAATCAATACCACCACCATGAATAATAAATCCTTTTTGTTGGAATTCTTTATCAATTATGTAAGAACATTCAGTGTGTCAACCAGGGCGACCATCGCCAAATTCTGATTTTCATACAATACCTGTAGTTGTTTTCTTTCACAACACAAAGTCATTAGGACTTAATTTATTTTCATCACTTTTAATTCTGTGACCAGCAATCTGTTCATCTAATTTACGTTTAGATAAAATTCCGTAATTATTAATCTTAGATGTATTTAGATATACATCATTCTCTATTTTGTAAGCGTATCCGGTTTCATAAATACGTTTAACATAATCAATAATGCCATCCATTTGTTCAGTTACTTTAACAATTTTAGGCATTTTGATATCTAGTTCATTAAGTATATCTAGATAAGCTATTGTATATTGTTTAGCGACATCATTTTCAGCTAAGCAAAGTTTAGTTGCTTGAGCAACAATCTTGTCATCTATATCTGTAATATTATGAACAAAATTAACTTTCTTGTTTGAATGTTCTAATAATCTTCTTAATACATCAAAGGTAACTATTGGTCTTAAATTACCCATGTGAATGTGATCATAAACAGTTGGTCCGCAAACATAGATATTAATTTCTTCATCTTCAATATTTATATTTGTTCTAGTTAGGGTATCGTATAATTTCACGGTTTTTTAGTTCCAAATCTCTTCTTGTATTATTGGTATATTTAATTCTTTAGCTTCGTTAATTTTTTTAGCAGTAGGCTTATTGCCAGCTAACAGATAATCAACATTTTTAGAGACATTATTTACAAATTTAATTTTATATTTTAGAGATAATTTTTTAATTATTTCATTTCTAGAAATGCTAAATGAACCAGTTATGACAATTTTTTTACCAAAATAAATTGATGATTCATCCACTAATTCATTGTTGATTTCATCTTTTGTATTAATATTCAGTTCTTTTAATTTTTCAATTAATTCTAAGTTTTTATCAGATGAAAAAAAGCTATGTATCGAATTCGCAGTAATATTACTTATATCAGCCAATCTAGTATAATCTTCCACAGTTAGATTTCTTAACTTATCTATATCATTATATGCGCTAGCAATTGATTTAGCAGTAGCAACGCCGATAAATTTAATATTTAAAGCAGCTAACAAACGATAAAGTTCTCTATTTTTAGACTCATTAATGTTATTAATTAATTTGTCGAATGATTTCTCTTGAAATCTAAAGTTATGTTTGATTCCTGATTTTTTAAATCCTTTTTTAAGTCAAGGCTTAATAATAATTTCTTTATATTTTTCTAGTTTATAAATATCCAAGATATTTGAAATAAATGTTTGATTATCGTTTTCAAGTAATTCAAATGGCTGAACATCTTCGTTTACATTTTGATTAGCTATCAATTCATTACATTCTTTAATAACATCGTTAACTTTAGTGTTAAAAAAAACTTCTAATGTACTTTCACTTAAACCTTCAATATTCATTATTGGTTTAGAACAATAATAAATTAGGTATTGAAGTTGTTTTTGACTACATTCATCATTAATACAATATCAGTCGACTTCTTCTTCTTTTTTAGCTAAATCAGATTTACAACTAGGACATTTGAAGTCATATTCAAATTTGACACAATTATCTTTTCTTTTATCGAAATTAACTCCAATTACTTTCGGAATAATTTCGGCAGCTTTTATTAAATAAACATAATCGTTAACTCTAATATCTAGCTCATTAATGTACTCAATATTATGTAAGGTTGCATATGTAATAATTGAGCCTTCTAACTCTACAGGCTCAAGTTCAGCAACAAAAGTTAACTTACCAGTTCTTCCTACATTTAAGATAATGTTTTTTAATTTAGTTTCAACTTGTGTTGGAGTAAATTTATAAGCAATTGCTCATTTAGGAAATTTCGAAGTATAACCAATTTTTTCATAATCTTCGAAGTTGTTGTATTTTATAACAGCTCCATCAATTCTGTAATCTAAATTATTTTTATTTTTTTCAAGATCTTTAATACTTTCATAAACATCTTTTATGTCGTTAAATAATTTAATTTCTTTGGCTACATTAAAGCCTCATTTTTTTAATTTTTCAATTACCTCGTATTGAGTTTTAAAACCAACTTCATAAGAGTTAGGAATGTAATAAAAAAATGCGTTAAGTTTTCGTTTAGCAACTTCAGTAACATCGATATTTCTTAAACTTCCAGAAGCATAATTTCTAGAATTAGCGAATTTCTTATCTTCATCTCTTGATGAGTTTATTTCTTCAAAATCTTTATTTGAAACATAAACTTCACCGCGAATAACAAGTTTTTTGATATCGGTATCAATTTTTAGAGGAATCGTTTTAATAGTTTTAATATTCGAAAAAACACTTTCACCAATCACACCATCACCTCTAGTTAAAGCATCTATCAATAAACCATTTTCATAAATTAACGAAATAGATAAACCATCTATTTTAGGTTCTAAAACATATGAATTTTTTTCACTTTTACTAATCTTAGCAATGTTGTCATTAAAATTTATTAACTCATCAAAATTAAAGCAGTTATTTAGTGAAAGCATTAGATAATCATGTTTAACTTTAGTGAATTTATTGCTGATTGATGAACCTATTCTCTGGGTCGGAGAATAACTTAATATAAATTCAGGATACTTACTTTCGTATTCTTTTAAAGTCTTGTATGCGTTGTCATAAACTTCGTCAGAAACAGAAGGATTAGATAACACATAGTACTCATGTTCTCATTTATTCAGTTTTTTAACTAAATCCTGAATTGCTGAATATATTTTATCTTTTTCACTATTATTCATAATCAACTTATATATCTAATAAACTATTTTTATTTAAAAATAACGATTAATTTTAAATTAATAAGTTTTTAACTGATGTTTCAATCCTTGTCAATTAGTTTGATGATAAAACTAAAACTTATCAAAATAGTTATTATCAAAACTTATATTTCATTAAATGACCTGTCACCAATAAAATGTAGATTTTTGCTATTACAAATTTTTATAACCTAATTACATTCTTTTATAGAATTGATTTTTAAGACTGTTTTTACTGTGCCAATTATTTAAATTTATGACTTATCTTAAACATCACTAAATCACTAAAACTTATAATTTTTTATATTAATCAATATATTGCTTATATATAATAATATTTTATAAAAATATTATTATATATAACATTTATTTTAATTAATTTAAATAAATTTATCCAAAACAAATAAAAAACCATCAACATAGTTAGTTTTTACTAGCACAAGTTGATGGTTATAAAAAAAACTAATACCTCATTATACGCTATCTGAGGTATTAGAAATTTGGATCATTATGAAATCACTATAGGTTATTATAATGATTGGTCGATTTTATTATCTTCGTTAAATTATTAATGGAGCAGATGACGAGAATCGAACTCGCGTCTAAACCTTGGCAAGGTCTCGTTCTACCATTGAACTACATCTGCACCTTTAAATATTTTAACACAATAAAATGATCTATTGCTATGTAAGTTAACTAATCAAACTTAATATGACAATAACCACTAGGATTTTTAACTAAATAATCTTGGTGATATTCTTCTGCTACAAAATAATTTTGCAACTTCAAAACTTCGGTAACTATAGGTTTAGAATATCTTCCTTGAGCTTGAGCTAATTTAGATTTAATAATTGTTTCGTCTGCTTCATCTACAAAATAAAACCCACTGCGATACTGAGTCCCTTTGTCGTTTGCTTGGTAATTTAAAGTCGTTGGGTCAACAACTTTTAAAAATAGATCAATTATTTCTTCTAAGTTGATAATTTGATCATCATAGATGATTTCTACAGTTTCTACAGCTCCAGTAAGACCGCTACACACTTCTTTGTAAGTTGGATTTTTAAACTCTGGTTTGCAATTAGCATAACCTACTGTTGATTTAATTATTCTTTTGGTTCTTCTAAAGTACTCTTGAACACCTCAAAAACAGCCACCTGCTAAATATATTTTCTTAGTCATTTGTTATCCTTATGGTTAAATTTCATTATTATTTCTAGATAATAATATTTGTTTTATCTACCATCTATAATAATTCTTGTTTTATAATATTAAATATTACTATTTTTTCAATTTTGTGATTGAATGATAAATAAAATCCTCGAATATTACTTTCAAGATAGTGAGCTTGTTCGTGGTAAAAATCTAGTAAACCGTAAAACAGTTAAATTAACTTATCATCAAGAAAATCGATTATTGCTACTAAGTGCTATAATTCGCGATGAACAAAAAGAAGTTAATACAAAAGTAACTGTTGACGGTGTTAATGAAAAGCTTCTAGATATTACCTGCGATTGCAAGTCACGATTAAAATATTGTCGTTATATAGCGGCAACAATTTATAGTGCTTACATCAAATTAAAAAAAATTAGCGATAAACAGCAAAAAGAAAGTAAAAAACAAGATATATTATCTAATAGCAACAAAATACGCGAAACCAAGCTTAAAGTTAAGGACTCCATTTCGTTTAGTATTGAATCTATTAAGAAATCATTTAATACTACTAAGTTATCGATCTTTTTAAATGTTGATGAATACAAATTTAAATTGGTTAATGAAAACTATTTCTTATTAAAACAAAATTGAATGAATGGTGAAGAAATCAGCTTTTACGTTTGTTACGAAAATGCGAAAACACCGGCAAAATTATTAAAAATTAGTATAGATAGCAATTCATTCAAGTATCAGGATTTATATATGTTCTGATACTTAGTATATTTATGTAATACTAATAATGTTAATGACGAAACATTTTTAAGAGAAGGATCTTATCTTCATAGCGATTTTAAAATAAGCAATCCTGGATTGTACGCACTTAATGATGTAAAAAATTTTAAAGATTTTTTAGATCAATACGATCAATCATACCAACAAGAGGAATTAAGCGAAGATTTAATAAATGAAATTAATTCATGTTTTAATGAATGTAGTTTTATAGTTTCTTCTAAGAAGAATCCTAACAGAATAGTATTAATAACTGATAAAGGGGATGTTTATAAATTTAATATCGAAACATTTGTTGATAAAAAATGAGTTCCATATTTAAGTCATTACTTATCTAAAGATAATCGTTTATTCGTAAACCCTTTTAATGAGATATTAAATCAAAATCAGATTAACCATGAAGTGTTAAATAAAGTATCAATTACATCAAAGGAGTTTCTTGATCTCTATATTTACTTAAGTAAGTTAGGGTTTGAAGATATTTATATTGATGATTCTAAAAAAGTTATCAAATTAATTGATTATTTACCTAAGGCTGGTTTAGTAATCGGTTTTGACGATTCTAAATCATGTGTTATTAGTAACCTTATCTTTAATTATAAGCGTTCTAATGAAAATAATATCGTTTATTACGATAATAAAGAAACTCTTAGAAACCAAAGATTGCATTTATATGAAGAAAATACTTATGATTTTTTCTTTAAAAAAGTAATAAACAAAAAATTATCTTCTAAACTAAAAAAGAATCTATTAGATGTTAAAGATTTAGAAGAATTAAAACAACTGGCTGATAGTTTTATTGGTAATGAACAATTTCATATTAAATTGTTAGATGCTTATACAAAAGAGCTAAAACTTAAATTTAATATTAAAAACTTTAAAAAAATCGAAACACATAACGATTTAATTAAAATCACTTTAGATGATTTTGGCTATGATTTTGATTTCATTAAAGAAATCGTTTCATATCATTTATTATCTAAAGAAGTATTCATAACTAGCAATGGTTTTTATTATTTAAAAGATCCTGATAATCAAGAATTCTTAGAATTCTGATCTAAATTTGATTTTTATGGAATTAAAAAAGTTAATTCTAAAACTTTAATATTTAACCGATATCGTTTATTAGATCTTTACAACGCTTTTAAAAACTATAACAATCATTTTAAAAAGATTGCAGTAGATGAAATTGTAGAGTTAATTGACGCATTATTTAATAATTCATTTAAAAATGAATTAAAAATTGATGCTCCGTTTGATAGACTCTTATGACCATATCAAAAAGAAGGTAATAAGTGATTAAGAACCATGCAAAAGTTCGGATTTGGAGCTATCATGGCAGATGACATGGGGTTAGGTAAAACAATCCAAACAATTTCAGTTATTGCGCAATATTACAAAGAACATCCTCAAGAAATAAAACAAAGTTTAATAGTAGCACCTTCATCATTATTACTTAACTGGGCAAGTGAATTTAAAAAGTTTGCACCTGATTTAAAAGTAGCTGCTATCAAAGGGAATGTTGATAGTCGTAAAGCAGTAATATCTTCTAGAAGCCATGTTGTTGAGATTACCACATACGCAGCATTTAGAAGAGATAAGTTACTTCATGCTAAAAAAGACTACGCTTACATCGTACTAGATGAGGCTCAAAGTATTAAAAATGCTTCATCAATTCTATCTAAAGAAATTAAAAGTCTTAAAGCTGCTCATAAAGTAGCCTTAACTGGTACAGTTATTGAAAACCGCTTATCAGAATTATGGTCAATCTTTGACTTCGTTTTACCTGGTTTCTTTGGTTCGATATCTGATTTTAATTTCAACTATACTAGTTCTATTGAACGTGACGAAAAAATGAATGAAGAAGCTATTCAACGTTTAAAGAAAAAGATATCTCCATTTATTTTAAGAAGAACTAAAGAAAAAGTTCTTAAAGATTTGCCTCCTAAAACTCAAAGCGATTTATTAGTTGCTTTATCATTAGATCATGTTGCTTTCTATAGAGAAAGAGAAAAAGAAGTTAAAGACGAAATTTTAAAGATTATTCAATCAAAAGATAAATCAAAAAAAGGTCTTGGAATCATGTTGGCTAAGTTATTAAATGAACTTAGACAAATTTGTTGTTCTCCTAAATTAATAGATTCAAAATTTAACGGTGAAAACGTTAAATTTACTGCTGCTATTGATATCATTAATAACGCTATGAAAAGCAATAAAAAAGTATTGCTTTTCAGTCAGTATTTAGGTGTTATTGATCTATTTAAAAAAGATCTTGAAGAAAAAGGAATTAAATACTTTATTCTTACAGGTGAAACTCCTAAAGAGGTTCGTTTGGAATACGTAAATGAATTTAATAACTTGAAAGAACCTGCAGTCTTTATTGCTTCGCTTAAAGCTGGTGGTGTCGGTTTAAACTTAACTGGAGCTGAGATTGTTATTCATTATGATTTATGATGAAATTTAGCTTTACAAAATCAAGCAACCGACCGTGCCCATAGAATTGGTCAAAAAAACCATGTTCAGGTTTATCGTATAATCGCTGCTGATACTATTGAAGAAAGAATTGTAGCTATTCAGGAACGAAAGAAAGAATTAGCTTCTAAATTAATTCAAGAAACTGATAATAGCTTAAGTTGATTGAATGTTAAAGATATCTTATCTTTATTTGAATAGTACTTACTTTTTAAAAAAGTAATGACATATTAATATAATCTAATATTATTATTATAAGAATTATGGATTGTTTGTTTATTATAGTCTTTAATTATGTTTAAATATATATCTGATAAAAAATTGATAGATAGTTGTTTTGAAGTTGCTAATAAATTAACTAAACTAATTCAAGCAACTTTAGCAAAACATTTAATTGATACTAGATTGCATAGTTTAGCTGAAACAAAAGAAAAACTTGCTTGCGAAAAAGAAGGTTATCCTTTTGGTTTTGATTTTATCTTAGAACTAACAAGACCAGCTACAGCCTTAAAAGGTAGAGCTAACAACGAATTAAAAGATATTATTAAAAAAGATATTCAAGAGGTAATTAATCAAGAATTTGCTAATAAAGATGTTGTTATAAAAAGCACAAGCACAGGCTTTTGTATAATAAATTTATTTAATAAAAATACTCCTGAAACCAAATTTTTTATCGAATTTAATATTTATAAATTCGATGGTAAAAATTTTTATGTATTAAAAAAACACCGAACTAAAGTTAATGAAGTTTGAACAAAGGTAAAAAATCTAAATGAGATTAAACACCGCATGAGTTTAGTTGAAAATGATCCTGATGCTTGATTAGAATTTAAGGAAAGATATTTATTCTGATTAGGACAGTATTTAGAAGAAAATAAAGAAAAACCTTCTTCTTTAAGTTGCAAAACCCAAGCTTTAAACGATGCATTTAACAAGTTCTGACAAAACCAACTTGAAAAATAATTAAGTTTAATTAACTAGATAATAAAAAACACCAGTTAAGGTTTTATTACTTAACTGGTGTTTTATTTTTATTCATCATCTTCATCATCATTTGTGTTATTATGCATATTAACATCATTAGGATTTAATGGATCACCAACTGCGTTTAGTTTGTTATCAACTTTAAAGATTTTAGGTTGATAAGTTTTAGCAATTTCTGGAGTTACATATTGAACAGGCACACCACCTGATATAGAACTAATACGCGATACTAAACTTTCATCAGTTACATAGATAGCTTTAGAGAACGAGCCACCTTCAATAGCGTATCTTAAGAATGCTTGAAGATCAGATCAACCACTAGAAATATCAGAAGCTTTACCTAATAAAATTAAATCATCAGGTTGGCTAGCATCAGGACCTCTACCAAAACTAATTGTATTTCCGCCACTCGGAGTAAATGACATTGCTCTAGCTCATTGCGAATGGTTGAATTCAGATAAGTTGTATACAAGGTGTTCGCCGGTATGATCTTTAGTTATCAAGTCTCTTGATAATCTTACCGTTTTTAAAGTTGCATCTTTTAAATCTAGACCTCTGAAAGAACGTATAATAGGCGCATCAGAAAAGTCTCATACAACTGGTTTAGCTCCTTTACCTTGGAATTGCCCATTAAAGATTCTTTCGCTTCTTCTATTAAACGCAATATCAATTCCTTCTTGAACTCTAGCATAATCATCATTTCGATCGAATTTAAGAGCCGCAAAAATTGGCGTTGAAGCAACTGTAGCCCCTGGAGGGTATGGCTGGAATCCACCTACGTTATATGAATTTAATGAAGGAATAAAATTGATGTGTTTAAGAGCTAATGGATTAATGCCTCATAAGTCACTATTAACAACATTAGTTGTATAAATGTTTAACTCATCAAGTTTACGATCTTCTAAAGCAATTAATGAACTTGTATTAAAGTTTTCAATAAATACTCTTAATAATTTTACGTTTTCAGGTAATGACTTAATTATTTTGTATACATTTCTATTAGTATTTGTCTTACCTATATTTCTAAGTTCGACACCAACAGATTTTGTTGTTTTAGCCGCCTTTTTCAAGAATTCTATAAACTTGTCATAACCTTTATCGTTATCAACATCTAAAATAAACAAGTTAACGGGTTCTTTGTTCTTATAATATGGATCATTATAGTTAGTTGGTTCGTAGTGTCTTACTTCAATACCATCACCTCTGCGAAGATTATAATCTTCACTATCAATGAACTGATACGTTATATCAGTTTTAGTTCAACCATCAAAATCGCCTTTTAAGATATCATCAGGACTATCATTTCATGTTCTATTTGGTTGTCCTAATAATCTCTTAGCATTAGATTTCTTATAAAAGGACACATATGGGTTTTCATCTATATTTTTGTAACCATAAGTTACAGAAACATTAGGCACCATGATTTCAAGTGTTCTATTTGCTTTTGCTTCTCTTTCAATTTCGGCATCAGTTACCGTGCTTAAAGATATCTGCAAGTCTTGAAATCCATATTTCGTTCTACCTGGTTCATTACGTTCAACAAATAAGTTATTTCAATAAGAATCAAAAAAGTCTGGATTATTGGTATAACCAACAGCTTTCTTAAAAGCTTCTTTATTTTCTTTAGTATTAGCTGCTAAACCTTTAGAAATAATGCTTCTTACAACATTTACTATTTTCTTTGATTCAGCAATAATCATACCAACCTTATCACCTGATGCTGTTGGAGTACTAGGATCATAAGGTATTTCTGGAGTTGTTTTATCTAGATTATACTCTGTAGGAGTGTAGGTTACGGGTTCAGGTGTATCGTCTGGAACTGGTTGTGTTGGATTATCCGATTTTTTATCTGGTTCTTTATTCTTTTTAGTAGTGTCAATTGGCGCTGGTCTATTATCAACTGGCTTAGGTTTTTCTGATGTATTAAAGTCTCTATTAGCATTATATTGATTATCATCTGCAACATTATTTTTTAAATCGACTTTATTGCTTCTTTCAATAAGTTTGCTCGTAGAATTATTGATATTACTCGTAAAAACAATACTCAAAGTAGCTGTACTAGCTATTACTAGCGAAGAACAACCTAAAGTAACCAGTTTTATTAACTTTCTTTTTTTAGAACTTAGCATTATATTAATAAAGACAAACCATTATATAAAATATTTTCAATTATAAAACAACACATTGATTTCTTATTTAGTTTTTAGATAGTGTTGAACTATCTTTTTTCTCACCAATAGCGTTTAAGGTAGGATCAATATTAAATACTTTCTTTTCTTGTTTATTTAGATAATCAAGCGGTTTAACATAAACATTAATGTCGTTATTTTCTGAAGCGGCCGCTGCTTTTATTTGATTAGCTAAATATCCTGATGAAACATAAACATTTTTAAATGCTCCACTGTTAGTTGTGTATTTAATAAATGATAATAAGTCTTGTAACCCTTCGCGTTCTAGCGTATTTTGTGATCCTCTTAAGATTAAGTTTTTAGGTTGTTGAATTTCTGTTCCACGCCCAAAACTAATGTAACGTTTAGCATAACTAGGACGATATTGCATAGCAGCTGTCCATTGCGAATGATTGAACTCATCTAAATCATAAGTTACATAAGTATTACCATTTTTATCAGATTGAATTAAATCTGCTGATAATCTTACATATCTTAATTCAGCATCATGAACATTTAAATTTTTAAGGTTTCTAATAATTGGTGCGTCAGCGAAATCTCAGAATACCGGTTTAGCTCCATCACCTTGGAAATTACCTTGGAAAATTCTTTCACTTCTTCTTGCTTTAGCAATATCTAAACCTTCCTGAACTCTCTTGTAATCATCGTTGCGGTCGAATTTTAAAGTTGTAAAGATTGGTGTAGATGCTATTGTTGTTCCTTTTGGATAAGGATTGAACCCACCAACATTATATGCTATTAAAGAAGGTAAAAAATTAATATGTTTAAGAGCTAATGGGTTAATACCTCAAAGATCAGTATTAACTGTGCCTGTTGTGTAAATGTTAAGTTCTCTTAAATTACGGTTTTCAAGTGCTAGTAATGAAGTGGTATTAGCACCTTCTAAAAATACTGTTAAAGTAGCAACATTTGGCGGCAAAGCTTCAATGATATCATAAACATTTCTTGTTGTATTTTTCTTACCAACATTTTTAAGAACTACTCCAATTTGTTTATTATGATCATCGTCATAAACCTTCTTAATAAAGTTAATGAATTTTTCATAACCTGAAGTGTTATCAACATCTAAAACAAATACATTAAGATCTTTTTTATCCTTATAATAAGGATCGCTCTTATTTGTTGGTGTATAGTGTCTTACTTCGATACCATCGTCATTATTTATTCCGTATTTTCCATTTGTATATTCTGAAGTGGCATCTGTTTTAGTTCAACCATCAAATTCACCTGATAAAATTTGATCAGAATTATCAAGAGCTCACTTATTAGGGTTACCTAAAACTCGATAAGAACTTACTTTTTTATAGTAATTAATTACTGGGTTATCATCCTCGTTTTTGTAACCAAAAGTAATGGTTGTGTTTCCATAACCAGGCTGAACTTCTCATTGTCTATTAGCTTTAGCTTCAGACATAATAAAGCTATCACTTGTAGTATTAATAGATATTAATAAATCATCAATACCACGAGCTCTACCAGGTGAAGTTGGTGGATTGAACAATTTATCTCATCAAGAATCATACAATTCTTTGTTGTGATATCCGATTATTTTATAAAATTCGTCTCTAGCTTTTGGATCGTTACCATTAGCTGCAACTTTCGTTATTATATTTTTAGCTGCATCTAATTTTTTCTTAGTTTCAGTAAACAAAGCTTTAGCTTGTTCATCTGATAAGACTTGTTTGCTAGGATCATTTGGCTGAGCTGGGGTATTTTTATCTAAATTGTATGCTTCTTTTTCATAAGTCACATAATTAATAGCCGTATCAGGAGCTAACTCGCTAGATTCATCTTCTGATTCTGAAGGTTGCTTATTAGGTTCAGGTTGTGGTTCAGGATCTTTAGGTGTTTCAACAATATCTTTAATTTCAGGTTTTTTAGGTTTATCAACTAAATTAAAATCGCGATTCGAATTATATGAATCGCTTGTAGATGTTGAATTATTATCTAATTTAACTTCATTACTTCTTTTTATTAAATTAGATTGAGTATCCGATTTACTCGATGAATAAACCACTCCTAGAGTAGAACCTGCTCCTATAACTAAAGAAGTTGCACTTAGAGCAATTAATTTAATGATCTTTCTTTTCTTAGAATTTAACATATTTGTTGCTTTCTTAAATAAAAGCTCATTAAATAACTATAAATCTTTTGTATTAATTCTTAATTAATATCTATTATTAAATAATATTATACTCCTAATTATTATTTGTAGGACTATTTAAAGGATCACCAATAGCATTAAGAGTGTTATCAACTTTAAATGTTTTGATCTTGAATTTACTTAATTCTTCAACAGTTTTTACTTTAACGCTGATTTCATTCATTTGTGATTCAACCGCTTCTTTAATTCTTCTCGCTATATAATTAGATGAAACATAAGCCTCTTTAAATGCGTTGCTATTAGATGCGTATTTAACAAACGCTAATAGTTCTTCTAAACCTTCTTTTTCAAGAGTTTTTTCTGAACCTCTAAGAATTAATGCTTTAGGTTGTTGAACTTCTGTTCCACGACCAAAACTAATATAGCGTTTGTAATTTTCTGGACGGTATCTAATAGCAGCCCTTCATTGTGAATGATTAAATTCATCTAAATCATATGTCACATAAGTACTACCACTCTTAGGATCAGTATCTATTAAATCCGCTGATAATCTTACATATCTTAATTCAGCATCATAAACATTTAAGTTTTTAAGATTTCTAATAATTGGAGCGTCAGCAAAATCCCAGAAGATTGGCTTAGCGCCATCACCTTGGAAATCACCTTGGAAAATTCTTTCACTTCTACGATCCTTAGCTATTTTTAAACCCTCTTGAACTCTGGCATAATCATCATTTCGATCAAATTTTAAGGTCGTAAAGATTGGTGTTGAAGCTACTGTAGCACCAGGCGGATAAGGATTAAATCCCCCGACATTATAACCTAATAGTGACGGAATAAAGTTAATGTTTTTAATCGCTAAAGGATTAATACCTCACTGATTAGTAATTGCTTGACCAGTCGTATAAATATTTAGTTCTCTTAAATGACGACCCTCTAATGCTAAGAGAGATGTTGTATTAGCGCCTTCTAAAAATACTGTAAGGGTTTGCACTGTATTTGGTAAAGCCTTGATAATGTTATAAACATTTCTAGTTGTATGAGTTTTACCAACATTTCTTAACACAACTCCAATACCCTTGTTAGGTTTTCTTTCGGCAACATTTTTAAGAACATTAATAAATTTATTGTAACCAGAAGTTTTATCAACATCTAAAACAAATACATCTAGATCTTCTTTATCTTTATAGTAAGCATCATTCTTATCTTTTGGTGTATATCTTCTTACTTCAATACCATCATCAGCATTGAATCCATAGTTACCAGTGATATATTCATCAGTTGCCAAACTCTTGTTTCAACCAGCAAAATCACCACTTAAAATTTCATCAGGATTATCAACAGCTCATTTATTAGGATTACCCAAAACCCGATAACCATTAACCTTTTTCATGTAGTTTTTTACAGGGTTATCTTCTTCATGTTCATAACTAAATGTTATTGTGGTATTACCAGCACCTACTAAAAGTTCTCAACGTCTATTAGCTTTAGCTTCGCTCATTATAAATGAATCGCTTGTAACATTAATTGATGTTAATAAATCATCAATCCCACGTTGTCTTCCTGGCGCTGGATCTTCAAATAAACGTTCTCATCAAGAATCAAACAAATCTTTGTTATGATAACCTAAAACATTAAATAATGCATCTCTGTTTGCAGTAGTATTCCCACCTTTAGCAACAGCTCTTAGTACTACTTCTTTGGTGTCGTTTAATTTCTTTTTTGTTGTAACAAAGATTTCTCTAGCTCTTTCTTCAGATACTGTTGCTACGCTAGGATCATTCGGTTGTTTTGGCGTTTTTTCGTCTAATTGATAATCTTCATTATCATTAAATTCAATATATTTAATCGGTGTATCTTCAGCTAATTCATTACCTTGATCATCTTGAGGTTCTGGCGGTACCATTTCTTCTGGTTTAGGATTTTCTAACACAGGTCTGTTGTCAGGTTTTTCTGGTTTTTTTGGCGTTTTTTTCAGGTTGAAATCGCGATTTGAATTATGCAAATCGCTAGTTCCTTCTGATTCATTTTCCAGTTTTACTTCACCATTTCTTTTAAGCAAATCTGATTTTGATTCAACATTATGTGTAGATAAAACTATTCCAATTGTTGCGCTAGCACCTAATACCAAACTAGAAGAGCTAAGCCCTATTAATTTAATGATCTTTCTTTTTTTGGAATGTAACATTATTACTTATTTCTTTAATAAAATAAAAGCTCATTAAAACTATAAATCTTTGTTTTCTTTTTAAAAGAAACTAATTTTTTTTATTATATATATTTATTTTTTTAAAGGTTGTCCTATTGGATTTAATGTTTTATCAATGTTAAATTTCTTAATTTGGAACTTTTCAAGTTTTTCCTTACTAACAACTTTAACATCAATATCGTTTAGCTGAGATCAAACTGCTTCACGGATTTTTTGAGCAATAAATTTAGATGTAGTATAAGCTTGAGTAAAAGCTTTACTATTTGATGCATACTTAACAAATGCTTCTAAATCTTCTAAACTTTTTTTCTCAAGAGTACTTTCATCACCTTTAAGAATTAATGTTTTAGGTTGTTTGATTTCTGTTCCACGACCAAAGCTGATGTATTTTTTTTCATACTCTGGTTTATATTGCATAGCAGCATTTCACTGCGAATGATTAAACTCATCTAGATTATATACAACATAAGTATTTCCACGGTTATCCGATTCTACGAATTCACCAGATAATCTAACAAATCTTAATTCAGCATCATGTACATTTAAGTTTTTAAGATTTCTTATAATTGGATCATCTGCAAAATCCCAGAAAATCGGTTTAGCACCGTCTCCTTGGAAATTACCTTGGAAAATTCTTTCGCTTCTTCTGTTTTTAGCGATATCAATTCCTTCTTGAACACGTTTATAATCGTCATTACGATCGAATTTTAGAGTGGTAAAAATAGGTGTAGAAGCAATTGTAGTTCCTTTTTCAAACTTATTAATGTTACCTACATTATATGCTAATAACGAAGGAATAAAATTAATATTTTTAATCGCTAAAGGATTAATACCTCAAAGATCGGTATTAACCTGACCAGTTGTATAAATATTAAGTTCTCTTAAATGACGACCCTCTAATGCTAACAACGAAGTAGTATCAGCACCATCTAAGAAAACTGTTAAGGTTTCAACATTATTAGGTAAAGATTTAATAATGTCATAAACATTTCTTGTGGTATGAACTTTACCGACATTCTTAAGAATAACCCCAATCTTTTTATTAGGATTTTTCTCATAAACTTTCTTAATAAAGTTTATAAACTTATCATACCCGCCATTATTATCAACATCTAAAACAAAAACACTTAAATCATCTTTGTTTTTGTAATAATCGTCCATTTTGTTTGATGGAGTATAGTGTCTTACTTCGATGCCATCATTCTCATTGATTCCATATTCTTTATCGTTTATGTATTTTTGGGTATCGATAGTCATATCTCATCCATCGAAATGACCAGATAAAATGTCTCTAGAATTATCAGTTGCTCACTTATTAGGATTACCTAGAACTCGATATTTATTAACTTCTTTATAATAGCGAATAGATGGGTTATCATCTTCATTTCTATATCCACCTGAAAGATTAATACCTTCTGTATTAAATTGAATTTTTCAAATTCTATTGGCTTTTGATTCAGATTCAATAGACGCTTCATCACTAAAAGCGTTAATCTGATCTAATAGATCATCTATATAACGTCTTTTTTGACCATTATTTGTGTATTCTCTAAACAACTTATCTCAACGAATATCAAAAAAATCTTTGTTTCCACTAAATCCAGAAGCAGTGTAGAAAGCGTCTCGAGCAGCAGTTGAATTTCCGTTTTTAATAGCATCTAGTACAGCTTTTTTAGCTGATGCTAGAGTAGTTCTAGCTTTATCTGCTAATATTTTAGCTTCTGCGTCACTAATTACTTGTTTATTAGGATCATTAGGTTGTTTGGGAGTGTTTTCATCAAGTCCATAATCTTGTTTGTCATAAGTTACAAAATTAATCGGAGTATCATCCGCTAACTCACCAAAACTGTTATTGGTTTCTTCTTCAGGAGGCGTATCCTTAGGTAAAGGTTTATCTGATACTGGTCTGTTGTCAGGTTTTTCAGGTTTTTTCTCTAAATTAAAATCACGATTCGAATTGTATGAATCATCTGTTCCAGTGGCATCGCTTGTTAAATCAATTTCGTTACTTCTTTTAATAAGATTAGATTTAGATTCAACTTTGCTAGTTGAATAAACTATTCCTAAAGTACTACTAGCACTG
Source organism: Mycoplasma bradburyae (assembly GCF_024338845.1). Lineage (NCBI taxonomy): Bacteria > Bacillati > Mycoplasmatota > Mollicutes > Mycoplasmatales > Mycoplasmataceae > Mycoplasma > Mycoplasma bradburyae. Next base: position 954,810 of record NZ_CP101414.1, read on the forward strand.
ATTATTACAGCAGTTGAACTAATAGCTGCTAGTTTAATTAGTTTACGTTTTTTGGAATTTAACATTACGATTTTATTAAGGAATTGAAGGCAGCTTACTATATACCTAATATCTATCTTTGATTTTTAATAACTAGTTAGTTGCAACTTTATTTAATGGTTTACCTATAGCGTTTAAAGATTTATCTATTTCGAATTTTTTGATTTTGAATTTTTCTAATTGTTCTGGTTTTGCTACAGTAACTTGGATATCATTTCGCTGTGATCTAACAGCATCTGTTATTTGTTGAGCTAAAAATTTAGAAGTAACAATAGCTTTTTTGAATGCATAACTATTAGAAGCATATTTAACAAAGGTTAATAAATCTTCTAACCCTTTTTTCTGAAGAGTGCTTTCATCACCCTTAAGAATTAATGTTTGTGGTTGTTGAATTTCAGTTCCGCGTCCAAAACTAATGTATTTCTTTTCATACTCAGGTTTGTATTGCATTGCAGCAGTTCATTGAGAATGGTTAAACTCATCTAAATTATAAGTTACATAAGTATTACCTTTCTCATCCGAATCGATTAATTGACCAGATAATCTTACCTTTCTCAATTCAGCATCATGAACATTTAAGTTTTTAAGATTTCTAATAATAGGAGCATCAGCAAAGTCTCAAAATACCGGTTTAGCCCCTTCTCCTTGATGATTACCTTGGAAGATTCTTTCACTTCTTCTGTTTTTAGCGATATCTAAGCCTTCTTGGACACGTTTATAATCGTCATTACGATCAAATTTTAAGGTACTAAAGATTGGCGTAGAAGCAATTGTAGCACCCTTTTCATATGGATTAAATCCACCAACGTTATAAGCTATAGTAGATGGGATAAAGTTAATGTTTTTAATCGCTAAAGGATTAATTCCTCAAAGATCAGTATTAACTGTACCAGTTGTAAACAGATTTAATTCTCGTAAGTGTCTGCCTTCTAGCCCTAATAATGAAGTTGTATCAGCACCTTCAAGGAATACAGTTAATGTTTCAACATTATCTGGTAATGATTTAATAATGTCATAAACATCTCTAGTTGTATTTTTCTTACCAACATTTTTAAGAACAACACCAATTTTCTTGTTGGGTTCTTTTTCCTTAACTTTTTTAAGGAAATTCATAAACTTATCATAACCTTTAGAGTTATCTACATCTAAAACAAACACATTAAGATCTTGTTTGTTTTTGAAGTAATCATTGTCTCTATTTTCAGGTGTATAGTGTCTTACTTCAATACCGTCATCATTGTTAATGCCATACTCTTTGTTGTTTACAAAAGTTGAAGTAGCATCTGTCATCTTTCAACCATCAAAATGACCCGATAGAATATCTCTAGAGTTTTGAATACCTCATTTATTAGGGTCATTATTACCCAATACACGATGTTCATTTACTTTTCTGTAGTAACGAATATACGGGTTATCATCTTCTTTTCTATAACCAAAAGCAAAGTTAGCTGACCCATCAAGGTTAACATAGAATTTAATTTGTCTATTAGCCTTCGCTTCAGACATTATAAAACTATCGTTATTATATGAATTTAAAGATTCTAATAAAAGATCAATATAACGAACATCTTGACCATTTCTTTTATATGTTCTTATGAATAATTTATCTCAAATAGCATCAAAGAAGTCTTTATTGCCATCATAACCAGTTTCTTTACGAAGGGTTTCTCTAGCTTCAACACTATTGCCACTTCTTACAGCATTTTCAAGTGCATTTTTAATTTTATTTACAGATTCACGACTTTTTGCATATACAACTCTGGCTTCTTCGTCACTTAAAACTGCTTTTGAAGGGTCGTTAGGTTGCATAGGAGCTTCTTTATCAAGACCATAATCTTCATGATCATAAGTTACATATTCAATTGGTGTATCATCGGCCAAATTACTAGGAACTTCTGGCTCTGGATCTGGTTGAGGCTCTGGTTGAGGTTCAGGTTGAGGTTGAGGTTCAGGTTCTTTAGGTAATGGTTTATCTGCAACAGGTTTATTATCTGGTTTTTTAGGCTTTTTTTCTAAATTAAAATCGCGATTCGAATTATATGAATCACTTGTACCTGCTGTGTCATTATCTAATTTAATTTCGTTGCTTCTTTTAACTAAATTAGTTCTTGATTCTGCTTTGCTTGAATTATAAATTATTCCTAATGTGCTACCTGCACCTACAACCAAAGAAGTTGCACTAAGAGCTGCTAATTTAATGATTTTTCGCTTTTTAGAATTTAACATAAGTATCTCTTTTAAAAGAAAAATCTCATTAAATAACTATAAATCTGTAAAAGATTTTAACAATCTTATAAATAAAATCTTATTAGACTTTATTATAACATTATTTTTGATTATTGTTTCTTTATAGGTTCTCCAATTGGATTTAAATTAGGATCCTTATGGAAGATTTTTGGTTGGAACTTAGCTAGTTTTTCTTCAGATACAACAATTACTTGTGGAGCTCTTCTTCAAGAGCTTGAAGCTTGTCTAATTTTTCTAGCTATCGTGTTAGATGATGTATAAACTTGTTTAAATGAATTAGCATTCATTCCGTACTTAATGAAGTTGGTTAAATCAATTGTGCTACCTTCTTCCAGTTGAGTTGCATTACCTTTTAGAACTAATGCTTTAGGAGGAGATAATTCTGTTCCTCTACCAAAATAAACATAACGATCAGGGCTAGCTGATACGTATCTTAACGCTCTATCAAATTGAGAATGATTAAATTCAGATAAATTGTAAGTAACATAAGTATTACCTTTGTCATCTGAATCAAGTAATAATGGTGATAATTTAATTTCACGAAGCTCTGCATCATGAACATCTAGGTTTTCTAGAGTTCTTATAATTGGAGCATCAGAAAAGTCTCAAGCAACAGGCTTAGCACCTTCACCTTGGAACTTACCTTGGAAAATTCTTTCACTTCTTCTAGCTTTAGCAATATCTAAACCTTCTTGAACACGCTTATGATCATCGTTTCTATCAAATTTTAGACCTTCAATTATTGGTGTAGAAGCAACTTTAGAACCAGCTGGATATCCACCAACATTGTAATCTAATAATGATGGAATAAAGTTAGTTTTTCTTATTGCTAAAGGGTTGATAGCTCACAATGAAGTATTAACTTGACCGGTTGTATAAATATTAAGTTCTCTTAGATTACGATCTTCTAATGCTAATAATGAAGTTGTATTAGCATTTTCAAAGAATACAGTTAATGAAGTTAAATTGCTAGGTAAGGCTTTAATAATGTCATATACATTTCTATTTGTATTGCTCTTACCAACATTTTCAAGTACAACACCTATTTCAGGGGTTGTGGTAGCTGCTTTATTAACAAAGTCAATAAATTTTTGATAACCAGATGTATTATCAACATCTAATACAAAAACATTGTATTCTTTCTTGTTTTTGTAATAATCACTTTCCTTATTTTTAGGGATATAATGTCTTACTTTAATACCATCATCACGAGTAATTCCGTATTTATTATCTTTAATAAATTCGTTAGTAGTATCGTATTTAGATCATCCTTCGAAATTACCAGATAAAATGTCAGCAGGACTACCAGTTCCAAAATAAGTATCACTACCTAAAACACGATGTTTTCTAACATCTAATTGATATTTAATATAAGGGTTATCAGCTGGAGATGGGTAACCAAAAGTAACTGTTGTGTTGTTATATCAAACACTAATCATCGGAACTCTGTTAGCTTTGGCTTCAGAACGAATGAATTCATCTGATATTCCAGATAGTGATGTAAGTAAATCATCATAACCACTCAGTCTTCATTCGTTAACTGGCGGTTGCATTAATCTATCTCATCACTTGTCAAACTTTTCTTTATCATTAAATTTAATAGCGTTTCTAAACGCTTCTTTATCTTTAGCTCTCAGAGCGCTTAAAGCACCTGAAACTAGAGCTTTGCTTGATTCATATACTTTTTTCGCATCAGCTTCTGATAGTTCTATAACTTTAGAAGGATCATTAATTTGTTTAGGAGTATCTGGATCTAATTTATAGTCGATTTTGTCGTAAGTAACGTATTTGATATCAGTTGTAGCAGCAAAATTGTCATTCGGGTCGTCTGGAATCGGCGTATCGTCCGGAATGATTAATAGAGGGTCTTCTGGTTGAGGTAGTGGTTGGGGTTCAGGTTGAGGTTCAGGCTTGGGCTCTGGTTTAGGTTTTGGTTTTTCTGGTGTTGGAGCCACAGGTCTATTATCAACCGGTTTAGCTTTAGTTGGTAAATTATTATCACGATTTGAATTATACAAATCTTGCGCTTGACCACCACCATCTAAAGCGACTTTGTTTTGTCTTTTAATTAAATTGCCATCACTGTTACTAATTTTTTGGCTATAAACAATACCGATAGTACCAGTTGCAGCAATTACTAAAGAACTAGCTGATAACGATACTAATTTAATGATCTTTCTCTTTTTAGAACTTAACATTGGTTATTAAAGAAAATTAGAAAAGCTCATTAAATAACTATAAATCTTGTAATAAATACTATTATAAATATAAAACCTAATCAAGTCAATAAATAAACACGATACAAAGCTTACTGTGTTAATTTGTTGTATTGGTTTTCGATTTGCCTAAAAATTCTTGTTTTTTTATTAGCTTGATCATAATCAAAAATAATTAGGTGATTGAATACTTCAGGGAAATTAATGTTTAATACTTTTGAATAATCAGTAATTGGATGGAATTTTTTAGAATTTTGTTCGAAAATATTAATTCCTAAAGAATTGGTGGTTCTTGAATAAAAAGTTTTGTCTTTATAACTTTCTTTAACTACAAAGTATTGATTATCATCAATAATTTGTTTAAGCTTGTTATAGAATTCTTCTCGTCTTAATTGGTCATCAAATGATCAAATAATAAAACGATTTTCAACAAAGTAATTCTTTAATAAACTCTTAAGAATATGGTCTTGAGTTTTTGATCATTGTTGGAACAAGAATGAGTTGAAATAATCATCTGTTAAATATTTATATTGATTAAGATCAACTTTGTTAATGTCGTTGTTAATTAACAACGCATCAAACAGTTGCTCCATGATATCAAAACCTAAAAAATCAAATTTACCTTCTTTTATAAGGTCAATCATTCTTTTAAGTGATAAAGCAATTGTTCTTTCTAAAGCAACACTCTTGTGATTGTTATAAACAGACTTATACATGTGATAACGTCCGATTAACAAACTTTCAATTGTGGTTATAGCTTTCTTTTCATAACCAACTTGTTTAGATTTAGGATCAAAAACAATTCATCGGTCTAAGAGTTTTGAGTCGATTGTTCCATAAGTAGCGCCAGTGTAATATGAGTCTCTTTTAAGATAATCAATTCGATCTGCATCTAATTCTGATGAAATCAATTGTTGCATTCACATTGGTCGTTTTTTTAACATCGGATTTTTCTTATCGATTAGACCAGCAACATCTTCTGGAACTATATCATTCTCCTTAAGAATATGATAGATTTCTCCGTGCTTATTTAAGATTTGTTTAGCAGTCATCACTTCATGGTTAAAACGTTCTTGACCATCGTCAATACAGTTATTCATATAAAATTCAAAACCATGTGAATGAGGTCCGTGACCTAAGTCATGTAATAACCCCGCACACATCAATGTCTGTTTGTCATAATCACTTACTTTCTTGAATGTCGGATTATTCATCATTCTTCTAATAAGTTCATAAACGCCAAGACAATGAGAATATCTTGTATGAGAAGCGCCAGGGAAAAGATTGCTAGACAACCCTAGTTGTTGCAATCTTTTTAATCTTAAGAATTCGCTTGTTTTTATCAAACGGTGCATTCAAGCTGTTTCATTTTTAAAAATGATTTCACTATGAATAGGATCCTTGATAAAGAATGAACGGTTAGCTTTATTTTCCATCACTTAAATATTCGATCGCACGATCAAGATTTTCTATAACTTTATTCTTGTCATATAAAGCTATAATTTTATTCAATTCAGGTCCGTGTTTTTTATTAGATATAACAATTCTAATTGGCATATAAAGATTTTTGCCACCTAGTGGTTTTTCTAATTCAACATCCTGTAATTTAGTTTGTTTAGATAACCAACTAATAATTTCTTTAATTGTATCTTCATTGATTGTTTCTAATGCTTCGTATTTTTCTTTGAATGTTAAAAATAACGCTTTGAAATTTTTATTAGATTTTAAGAATTCTAAATCATCTTTGTCTAGGTTATCAAATGAAACGCATGGAACAAAGTTTTCTTTAATTAAATCATTAATTTCACGACCATATTTCAATTGATTTTTAAACATTAAAGAGATTTCTGTTACGCGGTTTTTAATCTCTTCATATTCATTAAGGTCAACATATGGTTTGATAAAAGCTAAATACATTACTTCATCCATTGTTTTAATGTATTCAGAAGATATTCAATTTAGTTTTTTAATATCAAAGAAAGAAGGAGCAGCACTTAGGTTTTTAATTGTAAACGCTTTAATCAAACTAGGTAAATTTAGGATCTCAATATTGTCTGGATGCGATCATCCTAATAAAGCAATAAAATTAACCAAAGCTTCAGATAAATAACCTTTTTCTCTAAAACCTTCAATAAACTGTTCAACACCTAAATTTCTTTTAGATAACTTTTTACCAGTTTCATCAACAATAATCGATAAGTGACCATATACGAATTCATCTTTAAACCCTAAAGCTTCTTTAATCGCTAACTGGTAAGGTGTATTTGATATATGTTCTTCACCTCTTAAGATATGAGATATTTTCATATCATGATCATCGATTACAACCGCAAAGTTATATGTTGATATTCCGTTTGATTTAAGAATAACAGGATCGCTCATTGAGCTAGTGTTAAAGATTAAATCCCCTCGAATCAAATCTGATCATGAGTATTCTTTATTGTCTTGTAATCTTAATCTAATTGTAAATGGAATATTAGCATCTATTTTTTTTTGAATCTCATCAGATGTAAGATTTAGGCATTTTCTAGAATAAATCGGTGTCTTTTGTTGACTTAATAATGCTTCACGGCTTTTTTGCAATTCTTCAGATGTACAAAAACAGCGATAAGCTTTATTTTCTTCTAGAAGCTGATAAGCATATTTTTTATAAACATCAAATTTTTCAGATTGACGATAAGGACCATTTTCAGTTGGGTTTCAAATCGATTCATCTGCAAATATATTTAATCACTTTAAGTTATAAAGTTGATTCTCAGCACCACCTTCTACATTACGTTCAACATCCGTATCTTCGATACGTACGATAAATTCACCATTGTTATGTTTGGCGAATAAATAATTAAATAGCGCTGTTCTAGCACCACCAATGTGGAAATAACCTGTTGGAGATGGTGCGTATCTTGTTCTAATTTTAGACATATAATCTATATAATTTTAATAAAAAAGCTAATTATTAAGCTGTTGGATTAGAAATAAATTAATTAAATTTTTAACTAACGAATATATCGTTAAAGGTCCGATGCCACCAGGAACTGGAGTCCCATATGAGGCCACTCGCTTGATTTTTTCATAATCAAAATCACCACAAACGATCTGCTTGTTTTGTTTTAGATCAAAATATTTATCAATACCAATATCAATAAATATTAAGCCTTTTTTAAATTCATAGTCTTTTAAAAGCTTAGCTTTACCGACAGCAGATATTACGATATCAGCTGTTTTTGTTTTGCTTACTAACTCATGACTATTCTCTTTAGTAACCAAATCAAAACTAATGTTGTGTTCATTAAAATAATCAATTATTGGTTGGTTTGAAGTAATACCATTACCAACCAATAATATTTTTTTATCAATAAAACTTAAGTTATATTCTTCAAACAATTCAAGCACTGCATTTAATACGCATGGAATAACTTTAGTTTTTTGTAAATCATTAAACTTTTTATATAAAAAAGCATCAACATCTAAATGGATTGGAATACTATCAATAATCTTATCAGTGTTAAGTGTTTGTTTAATTGGTAATTGAACTAGAACACCATTAGGTGAGTATTGTTTGATTTTTTCATCCATTTTAATAATGAAAAAATCTGTATCGTTAATATCTGATAAATCATATACTTCTGTTTGAATGTTTAATGATTCACAGTATTTAACTTTATTGCGAACATAGATTTTTGATGCATCTGATGGGTCACTAACAATTATTAGTAACTTAATTTTGTTGTTAGCCACTTGTGTAGCTAACTTATTTTTTAATTTAAGAGATAATTGCGTTCCATCTAGTTTTATAAACATAATTAGTCTTTTTTAATAATTAAATCGTAATCATCACCATAGAAGAACATCTCTGAGAAGTTCTTGTTATATATTGATTTAGATGGTTCTAGTTTATGTCTTATTTCTTCTCTAGTTAAACCTTTAGTTTTAGATGTTTGATATAACTTGATAGACATCAAGAAAATCTTAATATTGTTAAAAACATAAAAATAATTTTTCTTGTTTCTAAATCTAGGGAATACTCATTGGGTTAAGATGAATCCTAAGATACCACCAGCTAAAAATAAAGCTGAAGTTACAATTGATGTTGCAAATTTAAAGTTGCTATCTCTTTGGGTTTCAATAATTAATCTAACGATACCTGTAGAAAAGAAGTACAACATACATCTTCCACCAGTTCTAAGGTTCTTAACAAAATCAAGTAAGTATACTATTACTACAAAGGCAATTACGTTACAAAAAGATTCGATTAAAAAAATCGGAATTCTAAAAAGCGTTACTCCATTTTCAGTAATGAACATGTGATCAAAAACACCAGGCATTAACACTTTTAAGAAACCTCATTTACTTAGCGCTTCTTCAGCTGTTAGACCTAGTCCATAAACTTCATGATTAAAAAAATTACCTCATCGACCAATTGCTTGACCTAGCAATATTGTAGGAATAATCGCATCAGCATACACTCACATACTAGTTTGCTTATAAAAAGTTTTGGTTATCAAATTATGATTTTCATAAACTAAATAGCATTTTTTTGTGTAATATTTAGGTTTTCTTAAGACAAGGAAGAAGAAGATAATACCCGTAGTTAAAGTAAATATAACTCCACCTTGAATGGCTAGCCCTCCTTGGTGGATAGCAAAAAACGGCGTAACACCAAACTTAGAATCACCTATAACAAAAGATCATATTCTAGCACCAAATACAATCGAAATAATCCCGATAAATACATAATAAAAATAAGGATTATCATCAACTTTGTATTTATATTTAAGTCTTAAGATTCCAGCAATTATAGCCACTAATATCCCTGTAGCATACAAAATACCATAGTATCTTACATCAAAAGATCCTATTGAAAATGCTACTCCAAAACTATCACTAACCGTGTGGTTTGCAGAAGGTGTATACATATTAGTTAATTATTTTTTACCTCGCATAATTTCATCAAATCTAGCTACGAAATCATCACCAGAATTGTATTGTCAATCTCTTTTAAGTTTTAAATCGATTACAGCACTTTCGACTAATTCGCTAATTTTTCTACCAGAACTAATCGGCAAAACATAATGAGGAATTTTAATATTTTCAATAACTTTATAATGGGTTTTTTGACCGATTCGTTCAAAATTAAAGTTTTGGTCGTTTTTTATATTAATTAATTCTATGATAACCGAAATATTTGCTGATGGTTTAATTTTTTCAATTCCATACATTTTGGTCACATTAAGAATACCGATACCTCTAACCTCAATAAATTGACGATTAACATCAGTGGGTTTACCAATTAAATGATCACCAATTCTAGCGATATCCACAGCATCGTCAGCTATAAACAAACAATTCTTGCGAATCATTTCCATAGCTACCTCAGATTTACCTATCCCAGATTCACCAGTTATTAAAACACCTTCACCATATACTTCAATTAATACGCCATGGTATGTTTTGAATTTAGCCAGTTGCTCTGATATATAAAGCCCGATTGAGATGCTGATTTCAGTTGAAAACATATCAGAAGCTAGAATGGGGATTTGTTGTTCAATATTACATTCTGTTAAAAAACTAGAATCCAAGAATGATTTAGTTAATATTACCATTGGAGGTTTTAGTTCAAGAATTTTTGTAACCCTTTTTCTTCTTTCATCAACCGTTAAAGAAGATAAGTATTTGAATTCTCGATTCCCAAAAACAATTACATTATTAATATGATCTGATTCAAATAGATCAACTAATTCAAATGTTGCTCGTGATAACCCTGGTTTGGATATTGTTCGATCTAGATTTTTTTCACCATCTAATAATTTTAATAAAACTTCGAACTTTTCGTATATATTTCTTACTGTAAAACTCAAAATTAAAACCTGTTTTTTATTAATTAATTATATTTTTAAATCTTTAATTTAAATATTTTCTGTTTAAGTTTTATTGATTCAATTAATGATAAGAATATTAAAATATATATGATATGTTTGCTTGCAGTTTTGATTTTAGTGCTTGAAAAACTTGGGAGTACCAACGAAAATATTCTGCATTTGATTTTATTTTTAATCTCATTTGTTTGATATTATTTTCGATTTTCGTTTCTTTCCCTTGACTTTTAAGAAAACCTGACGATACACCTAATATCGGTTTGCACTCACCTGTTTTTTGGATCGGGATTAGTGCTTCAATTTTATTTGGAAGTGTGATTATTATTAATTACATTTTTTCAATCATAAACTTAAGTAAAATTAATAAGGAATACATTAAAGCTAAAAGACTTAACATAGAAAATGATAAGGATCTTAAAAGATTATTTAATGTAATTCAATATGCTTGATGATTCTTTTTCATTTTTATCGCACTAAATAAAAGATTGAAAGAACCTTATCTTAACTTATTAATATGATCAGTTTTGCGAGCTGAAATTATTTTTATTAATCAGATTGAAGAAAAATATATTGTTAAAAATAACCCTAAGAAAAAGTATCTGGAAATAAAAGCTCAAAATATCAGAACCAGTGATATTCTTAATGATATACGCGAAGAATTTAAAAAACTTAATAAAACAGCTGAAATTGATCAAGTAAGAGTTTATAAACTATCGCAAAAAACACAAAATGCTTTAGTGATTTATGACCCTAATCAAAATCAAGAAAACCAAGCAAGAAATTCGGTAAAATCCCTGACTGGTAATGTTAATCCTGATTATAATAACTTAAGAACTAATAATTCTGGTGGAGCAAGAAATAACAAAAATAATAAAAATACGCAAAATCAGCGATATAATAATTACTCAAATGATCAATATCACAGTAATGATCAAAGAGGTTATTACAACAACCAAAATAATGGATCAGGATATCGCCCTAAACCGATGGTTAATATGGTTGAAAAAAGAAAAATGCCTAATGCATATTAGGTTTAAATAAATTAAAAGCGTTATTAAATATGAGTTGTTGAACTTGTTCAAAACTCATATTTTTTAATTCTGCAATCTTTTCAATTGTGTATTTTAAATACAATGAATTATTTTCTTTACCTCTGAAAGGATGAGGTGTTAAATAAGGAGCATCGGTTTCTACCAATAATTCATCATTTTTAATTAACGGGATTACTTCTTGCAAAGCCTTTGCGTTTTTGAATGTAACAATACCTGGGATTGAGTAATATTTCTTTATATTTTTCAATAAATTTTCGATTAAGTTAAATGTTTTTAAATCTTGAGAAAAGCAATGAAAAATGATAGGAACTAATACTTGTTTAGCGTTTAAATAATCAACAATTTCTTGATGAGCATTTCTAATGTGAAGCATTAATGGTTTTTTATATTTATTAGCTAATTCTAAATGCATATCCAAGAATTCGTATTGCAACTCTTTGTATTCGTCTGTGTAATAAAAATCTAAACCACATTCACCTATAGCTACAATTTTGTTGTTAGGATTTGATAGCAGTTCTTCGAACTTCATTTTAACGACATTAATGTCGTGTTTTTGAACATCATTAGGATGAATAGCTAAACAAGCAGAACAATTAGGATATTTCTTAGCTATTTGATCAGCTAATACACTATCCTCTAAGCAAGTACCAACAACATTGATATAAATGTGTTCATTATCAAAATCTTTTATTAATTTATCTGATTTATCGAATAATTCTGGTGAGTTTACATGACAGTGTGTGTCGTATGATTTATATTTCATGATTATTTACCTAGACAAAAGTTTTTAAATATTTCATCAATCAAATTGTAATCTTCGTATTCAGATAATACTTTTAATAATGCGTTATTAGCTTCATTTAAGTGTTGAATCACAATATCGTGAAACTGATTTTTATCTTCTAATATTAAATTAATATTGTAAAGTGCTGTTTGCAGTAAATTAATTTGTCATTCTTGTTGAAACATACTGTCCTGTTTGTTTTCATCATTAAAAATTGCTAAGCATTTTTCTTGTAAATAATCGGTTAAATCGCTTATTTCATCATTTTTAGCACTTATTTTTATTTTTACTTCACCAGTGTATTGGGTAGGATCAAATTGATCTACCTTATTACCAACAAGAACAAATTCTTTTTTGTTTTTAATTAAATACTTATAAATATCTGTTTTGTTGTACTTTTCATAATCTTTTAAATCCAAAACATAAATCACAAAATCAGATTTATCAATCATTTCATAACTCTTAGTTATTCCTATTTGTTCTATTTTATCGTTACTTTTTCTGATTCCTGCTGTATCAATAAGATTTATTATCAATTGATTGTTTAAGATTATTTGTCCTTCAACTACATCCCTGGTTGTACCCGGGATATTTGTTACTATTGATTTTTGTTCTTTTAAAAAAGCGTTTAATAATGAAGATTTTCCTGCATTTGGTTCGCCTACTATCGCTACATTTATACCTTCAGAATTTTTTCTTAAATTAATAGATTTATTAACTATTCTTGTTAGTTTTTGCCGTATATTTTCTAAATTTCTAAATTCTTCAATTAATTCTTTTTTCTCATCTTCGTACTCAGGATAATCAATAGCTATTTCTACTAAACCTATTAATTTAAAAATCTCTAATTGAATACTTTTTATATCTTTAGAAAATGATCCACTTAAAGCATTAATACTTGCTGAATGGCTTAATGAATTTTTAGAAAAAATTAAATCATGAATTGCTGTTGCCTGATTTAGATCTATCTTTTTATTAAGATAACTTCTTTTAGAAAATTCTCCTTTTTGAGCTAGGTGCAATCCATGTTTATTTAACAATCCCATTATTTTGTTAACAACAAAAATACCACCATGACAATTTATTTCAATAGAATCTTCTCCTGTAAAACTTTTAGGAGCTACAAACTTCATTAATAAGACATCATCAATAATTTGATTACTATCTATAATCTTGGCATGTTGAATTTTATAACCTTCTTTGGTTATTTCTTTGTTTGTAATCTTATTAATAACTTCATATGTATCAGGGCCTGAAACTCTTATAACTTGAATCGCGCTATTATATGGTGCTGTCGCTAATGCATATATTGTCTCGTATTTTTTCATCACTATTTAATCAAGAATGCTTAACAAAATTGCGTTCTTAGAAAGATTTAAATTTAAGTTATCTAAAATTGGTATTAATTTATTTTTTTTATTAAAATCACCGGTAAATATTAAATAATTTAATATCAAACTAATTTCGTAATAATCCAATTTTTCGAACAAATTTCTGATCTTCATTATATGATCAAAATTCTTGTTTTTGATATCTAATAAATTTATTAAATCAAGTAATTTATAAATATCTTTAAAAGATTCATATTCTAAAATATCATCATAACTATAAAAAATTGATTTGATAATTTTTAGTTCTTTAGGTTTATAGTTATTTTTAAATTGAACTTTTTCGTTATAAGTTTTTGTTGAATACCTAACACATCTACTAACAATTGTATCTAAGATACCGTATGGCTTTCTGGTAGTTAAAATCCCTATGGTATTGTCTTTTGGTTCTTCTAGAAACTTAAGCAAAGAATTTAATGATTCTTTGTTTGCTTTTTCTATTTGGTTAATGATATAAATTTTTAATCCTCTATTTTCTAGAGCAGTATCACTAAATTTATTCTGGATATTTATAACATCCTGTTTTTTAATAATGTTATTTTTAGGATAGACCTTGATTAAATCATAGTATCCATTATTAATGATTTTTAAACATCATTTACATTTTTTACATGGTTTATTTTCTTCTAAACAAATAATATTAATCAAATATTGTTGTAGATATTTTTCTAAATAGCACCCTTTATTTTCATATAAAAGAACTGGTGTATATTTGTTAGTTAGATCCATGATTTTTAACAAAAGAAGTAATTATATTTAAAGCTTGTTGATAAACTTGATCTAAATCAAGTGAAGCATTAATTACTTTAATATTATGGTTATTTTTGTAAATATCTAAATAAGCATTTCTTACTTTATGAACTCGTTCTTGCGTATATGTATCTAAGTGATTCATTGTGCTACGTTGAGATATTCTTTTAGATGCTATTTCAGGTTCAACATCAAATATTAGGGTTAGATCAGGTTCTAATCCATCAACAACAATTTTATTGATTTCTTTAACTTTTTCATAACCTGCACCTTTTATTTGACCTTGATAGATTCAAGATGACATTACAAAACGATCGCAAATAACGATCTTATTTTCGTTAAGTGCAGGGATAATTTTCTTTTTAATATGTTCATTTCTAGAAGCACTAAATAATAACGCTTCTGTTAATGGATCGGAATTTGATAGATTCATAATCAATTCACGAATTGGTTCAGATGCTTCACACCCTCCAGGTTCACGTGAATAGATTATTGGTTGAGAATCTATTGAAGAATACTCTTCAGACATTCTTTTTATAAAAGAACTCTTACCAGAGCCGTCAACTCCCTCAATAACAATAAATACCCCTTTGTTTTTCATGTCTATCTATTTACTATATCTTTTTTTATTTTATATATTCTCTATTATCAAAATATTTTAATAAAGCTTTTGGAATCTTAATTGACCCGTCTTTTTGTTGATAGTTTTCAACAATAGCAACAAATAAGCGATCATGAGCTAATGCGCTAGCATTAAGCGTGTGTACATAACGGTTCTTTTTAGATATCGAATCTTTGAATTTAATATTAGCTCTACGAGCTTGGAAATCACCACAATTAGATATAGAAGAGATTTCACGATATTTATTTTCAGAAGGAATTCATACCTCTAAATCATATGTTTTAACAGCGCTAAAACCCATGTCACCAGTACATAAAACAATTCTTCTATAAGGTAATTCTAATAGTTCTAAAATCTTTTCAGCATCACGAGCCATTTCTTCATGTTCTTGTTTAGAGCTAGAAGGATGAACTATTTTTACTAATTCAGTTTTATAGAATTGGTGTTGACGAATCAAACCTTTAGTATCTTTACCAGCACTCCCAGCTTCAGATCTGAAACAAGCAGTAGAAGCAGTGTAATATTTAGGTAAATCAGCTTCATTAAGAATTTCATTTCTGTGAAGATTTACTAATTGAACTTCTGCTGTTGATGCTAAATAATAATTAGTACCTTTTAACTCAAAAACGTCTTCAACAAATTTAGGGAATTGTCCTGAGCCGTAATAAGAATCTTTATTAACAATTACAGGTGGTAGGTATTCTTCGTATTTATCCGAATTAACATCTAAACAAAATTGTTGAATTGCACGCATTAATCTAGCGCCATCTTTTTTGTAGATTGAAAAACGAGATCCTGTGATTTTAGCAGCTATATCTAGTGAGATAATATCTAATTTAGTAGCTATCTCATAGTGAGCTAAGGGTTTGAAATCAAAAACAGTTGGTTTTTTTGATTTATATACTTCCTTATTTTCATTTTCATCTTTACCAATCGGAACATCATCAGTTGGTAAATTCGGTATTCTTTCGTAAATATAATCAAATTGTTCTTTTACTTCATTATATTTAGCTTCATTCTTTTCTAATTCAACACGTAGGTTTGCGCCTTCTTGAATTAGTTTTTTTCTTTCAGAATCTGATTCTGCAGTAGCTACTTTTTTTGCGTTTAAATTCTTTTGTTCGTTGATCTTTTCGATTGATTTAAGTAATGTACTTAATTGTTTTTCTAAACGCAAGAATTCGTCGTATCAATCTAAATTAAAAGATCTGCTTTTAAGCTGTTCTCTAATCTCCTTTGAGTTAGTTTTTAAGAGATTTTTGTCTAGCATAATGTTTAATACCTAATTATTATTTTGTAATTTTTTTATTCTTCATTAGAACCATCGTTTTGTTCGTTGTTTTCTTCATTAGTATTTGATGATTCAGTGTTATCTAATGAATTGTTTTCTTCTTGTTGAGATGGATTAGAAGTTGGTGTTTGCGATTCATCTTCTTCAACATCAAAGATTGCTACAGATTGAAGAGTTTCTTTTTCATTCAATGAAATTAATTTAACGCCTGAAGTGTTTCTTCCTTGTTCTGAAACTTCTGCTAATGGAACTCTTACAATCTTACCTGTTGATGAGATCATTAATAATTCTTCATTACCATTTACTAATTGTGTATTGATTATATTACCAGTCTTAGGAGTTACTTTTATTGTAATAACACCTTTTGAACCTCTGTTAGTCATACGGTATTCTTGGCGATCAGTCATCTTACCAACACCGTTTTCACAAACTGCAAGCAATAAATTACCTTGATTAGATGACGATAAACCAATAACTTCATCTTTAGGATCTTTGAATTTAACCCCGATCACACCTTGAGCAGCTCGACCCATTGATCTAACAGTATCTTCTTTAAATCTTACTAATAATCCTGATGAAACACCTAAATAAATTTCTTCATCACCTGAAGTTTTAATTACTTTAAATAAGCTATCATTTTCAGTTAAAGTGATAGCAATCTTCCCGTTATTTTGAATACGTGAGAATTCTGAAGCTTGAACTCTTTTAACTGTACCTTTTTTAGTTGAGAAGAAGAAATAACCACTATCATAATCATTAGTTGATAATAATGACATTAGTTTTTCATCTTTTTCAATGCTAATTAAGTTAATCGCAGGAATTCCTTTAGAAGTTCTAGAACCTACTGGAACTTGATGTGCTCTGATACGATAAACCTTACCATAATTCGTAAAGAATAATAAATCTGAGTGAGTTGAACATACGATTAATGATTCAACGTCATCGTCCTCGTAAGTGTTCATACCTTTAACACCAACACCACCACGGTGCTGTAGTTTATAAGCACTTATCGGTATTCTTTTTAGATAACCTTTAGATGATCTAGTAATAACTACAGTTTCAACCGGAATTAGTTGTTCATTGTCAATAGTTGAATTTAAACCATAACAAATCTTGGTTCTTCTTTCGTCACCAAATTTGTTATCAATTTCATCTAATTGTTCAATAATAATCTGAATTCTTCTTTCTTTACTTTGTAAGATTTCTTCAAGATTTTTAATTAATTCTCGTAACTTCTCTAATTCTTTTTGTAAGTTTTCACGTTCAAGACCACTTAGACTTCTTAAACGCATATCAAGAATAGCTTTAGCTTGTAACTCACTTAGTTCATACTTAGATATTAAAGTTGTCTTAGCATCTTCATTATCTTTAGCATTTTTAATAATTTCTATAACATCGTCAATATTGTTAGTAGCAATCACTAAACCTTCTACAATATGAGCTGAAGCTTGCGCTTTTTTCAATTCGTAACTTGTTTTTCTTAGTAAAATTTCGAATTGATGATCAATGTAAATTTGTAATGCTTCTTTTAAATTAAGAACCTTAGGTTGGTTATTAACTAAAGCAAGCATTGCAACCGAAAAGTTTGTTTGTAATTGTGTAGATTTGTAAAGTTGATTTAATAAAACTTCTGGTATAACATCACGTTTTGTTTCAATAACAATGCGAATACCATCACGGTTAGATTCATCACGTAAATCTGCAATTCCTTGGATTTGTTCAGTTTTAACTAAATCAGCAATCTTGTTAATAAGATTTGCCTTATTAACCATATAAGGAATTTCTGTAATAATAATGTTGTTTTTATTATTTGATAATTCTTCTATTTCTGATTTAGCACGAACTGAAACAGAACCTCTACCGGTATTGAAGTATTCATTAATTCCAGCTTCACCTAAGATTTCAGCAGCTGTTGGAAAATCTGGTCCTTTAACAAATTGTTTAAGATCTTCAATAGTTGCATCTTCATTCGTTAATAAATACTTAATCCCACCAATTAATTCACTTAAGTTGTGAGGCGGAATGTTAGTTGCCATCCCTACAGCAATCCCACTTGAACCGTTAGCTAATAAGTTCGGAAATAATGAAGGTAAAACTGTCGGTTCTTGTTCTGAAGCGTCATAGTTATCAACAAAATCAACTGTTTCCTTATCAATGTTACGTAACATTTCAGCTGATATTTTTGATAATCTAGCTTCAGTATATCTCATAGCCGCTGCGCTATCACCATCGATCGAACCAAAGTTACCGTGCCCGTCAATTAGCATATAACGCAATGAGAATGGTTGCGCCATACGAACCATTGTTTCATAAATAGCGCTGTCACCATGAGGGTGATATTTCCCCATAACATGCCCTACGATTTGAGCTGATTTTCTATACGGTTTATCGTGAGTTAAACCTGAAGTGTATGCCCCATATAAAACTCTACGGTGAACTGGTTTTAATCCGTCACGAGAATCTGGTAAAGCTCTGGAAACAATAACAGACATGGCATATTCCATGAATGATGTTTCAAGTTCTTTGGTTATTGATGCTTCTTTTACTACTGTTTTATCTAACAGTTGTTTTATATTATTTTTGTCGTTATGATTCATTGATTAAACCTAAGTAATTCTAAAAATCAATATTCTTAACTAATTTAGCATTCTTCTCGATGAAATCACGACGTGGCGAAACTTCATCACCCATAAGTAATGAGAATGTTTTATCAGCGTTAGCAGCGTCATTAATAGAAACTTTTAATAAAGTTCTTCTTTCAGGATCCATGGTTGTTTCTCACAATTGAATATCATCCATTTCCCCAAGCCCTTTATAACGTTGTAATTCATAACGAGCATTCGGGTTTTCTTTCTTTCATTGATCTAATTGTGCGTCCGAATAAATGTATTTATTATTCTTACCTTGACTAATACGGTACAACGGAGGTTGCGCGATATATACGTGTCCTTTTTCAATTAAAGGATACATGTGTCTGAAGAAGAATGTTAACAACAAGATACGAATGTGAGCGCCATCGACATCTGCATCGGTCATTATGATGATTTTGTTATAACGAATTTTTTCAAGAGAAAACTCGGGATTTACACCAGCACCGATTGCTGTAATTAATGTTCTAATTTCTTCGTTTTTAAAGATCTTTTCGTGGTTCGCTTTTTCAACATTTAGAACCTTACCTCTAAGTGGTAAGATTGCTTGGTAAAAACGATCACGACCAGATTTAGCTGAACCACCAGCCGAATCCCCTTCGACTATGTATAGTTCAGATATTTCCATATCCTTTGTTGTACAGTCAGCTAACTTACCTGGTAAAGAAGCTGATTCAAAAGGAGATTTACGAGCTGATTCTAAGGCTGCTTCTGAACGTTTTCTTGAAAACATTGCCGAAACTGCTTTAGATGTTATTATTGATGCTTCTTCTGGATTTTCTAAAAAGAATCTTTCTAATAATTCGGAAACTACTGTATTAGTAAATTCTCTTACTTCAGTGTTTCCTAAACGATCTTTAGTTTGACCTTGGTATTGCGGCTCTGAGTGTTTTATCGAGATAATTGCTGTTAAACCTTCGACAATATCTTCTTTTGAAATCTTACCATCAGTTTCCTTGATAAATTTCTTTTCTAAAGCGTAACGATTAATAATTTTATAAAGAGCGTTTCTAAACCCTTCTTCGTGGGTGCCGCCTTGGTTTGTGTGAATATTGTTACAGAACGAATATGTTGAATTGAAATAACCATTTGTGTATTGAAAAGCTACTTCTAATAACATTGTTACTTCTAAATTTCTTTTAGGTAAAGTAACCTTAGTTTTTTGCTCTCCATAAATGATTTGAGGAATAATTGGTTCTTTAGATGCATTTAAATACTCAACGTATTGTTTGATTCCACCTTCATATAATCATTCTTGGTTATTTTTCTTATCTGATCTTTCATCATTAAAGATGAATTTAATACCTTTATTTAAGAATGCTAATTGTTGCATTCTGTCAGATATTACAACTTCATCAAATTCGAATTGTTCCATAACGCTAAAATCAGGAACAAACTGAATTCTTGTTCCTTGTTTTTTATCATCTGAACCAATTTCTTTAAGTGAATCTAATGGAATTCCACCATCCTTAAATTCCATAAAATGAATTTTATTTTCACGGTTTACTCAAACTTTGAATGAAGAGCTTAAAGCATTAACTACAGAAGCACCTACCCCATGAAGACCACCTGACATTGAGTAAGAATCACTATTAAACTTACCACCGGCATGCAGAATTGTTAAAACGGTTTCTACTGTAGATTTTCTTGTCTTTTCGTGAATGTCGATCGGAATACCACGACCATCATCTTCTACTTCTACTAAGTAGTTATCCTTCAATGTAAGTTTAACGGTTGTACCAAAGCCTGCCATCATTTCATCAACAGCATTGTCAATGATTTCTCAAATCATATGATGCAGACCTTTCTGGTCTGTAGAACCAATGTACATACCAGGTCTTTTTCGAACAGCTTCTAATCCTTCAAGGATCGTAATATTCTCAGAGCTATATTCGTCTTTTTTTATGTCGCTCACTTTTTGCTATCTCCTAGCTAAAACACATAAATATTACACATAAAATAAAAGAATATTACTTTTAATTGAAAATCATCATTAAAAGTAATCTATATTTTGTGAGTAAAGTTATCCATTTTTTAAATTATAAAAAAGGTGAATTTTACCTAAATCCAGACCCTTTCATAATATGCTATATTATACCATATGGCAAACTTAACTATTGAACTGGTAGGTTTTGTAATTAAAGATTTTGGTGTTAGGATTTTTGTTATTTTCACTAGGCACTAAGAATCATAAACTGGTTTTTTCGTTGTTTAAAATACTCGAGAAAATCTTTAATCGTTTTTCAACTCTAGGCACAACTTTGAAGTGAACAATTAAGTCACCTTGTCATCCAAGTGCAACGTTACCTTTTCCAAAGAATTCTGATACGTCACCTGTCTTAGTGTTAGGTGGAACTAAGAAAGCATAGTTTCTAAGTTCTTCATGTCAAATTTCATAACTTCGGTTTCTATTAATAACTTTAATTTTGATCGGGATATTAACAGTACGTTGGTTATTAATTTCATCTTGAGTTACTTCGATGATCGCTTCAATGTTGAAGTATTTTTTCAAGATTAATCATGAACTGAAGTCATAGCGATGTTTTAGATAATCGATCAATTCGTTTTTAGTAACGTTGTACTTAATAACATCTTGGCGATTCATCAATCTCGTAACAAGATTATTAGGAATACTAAAGCTATTATCTAGTTCAAAGAAAGAACAAGATATATCGTAATCTAAAAATGCACCTAATCCGTCAATCGAAATGTTGTCAAACTTATTGTATTTTTGATACTCTTCGTAATAAAAGTTTGAAGGATTGAAATCTCATTGCTGAGTTAAGCTAATATTTTTAGTGAAATTCTCGTGTCATATTTCAGCACCCGAATATTCGTAAGTAATACCGTCAGATGAAAATTCAAAAGTCTTAGAATTTTCGTTTTCTAACATCAAGTCGTATTTTTCACGTTGTTCAGCGTCTGAAAGAATAGAGTATGCATTGTTTATTTGAACAAATTTATCATGCCCGTCTTTGTTGATATCAGGATGGTATTTTTTTGCTAATCTTTTGTAAGAGGATTTTATCTCACTTAATGTTGCGTTTTCGCTGACTTCTAACAATTCGTATAATGTCATATTTTAATTTGTTGATGAAGGGGCTAAAACCTGTATAAACTTAAGTTTAAATTGTTCATTATTTTTTTCATAAACTTTAAGTATATGAGCAGATATAGCAGGTTGTAAGAATAGTTCAAAAACTATATCTTTAGATTCAAATGATTTGATGTGGTCGTTCAAGAAGAAAGGGTTGATGTTTATATCGATGCTTTCACCTTGAAACTGATTAATATCGATTTCTGAATTATATGAAGCAATATCTAAAGACTTAGTTGATATCTTTAAAACGTTTTTAGTGATTTCGAAATTTGCTTCAACGTTATTCTTACCTTGATCTGATAAAGATAATACCCCAGTTAATGAATGAAGTTCGTTACTAATAAGATCTTTATCCACAACAAAGCTACAGCAAGTTTCACCAGAATTTAAGATTCTCTTGAATTCAGGGTATGGTTCGTTTTGAATTCTTAAGTATAAAACGAATCTGCCATTAGTTAATACAACCTTATCACTCTTGCTATTTATTTTCAACAGTAGTTCATCTTTTTCTTTCAAGAATGAAGCCACGTAAGAAAGAGATGATGCGTTAATTGAAAAATTGAATTTAGTTTCTTGGGCATCAGCCGTATTACCAACTTCGTAATAACAAGAAGATAGTTTGATTGTGTCAGATCCTGTAATTCATATATTCATATCTTCAGGATCTTTTTGGAAGTTAATAGCTGCGCTTATTGAGTTCTTGTTGGTTTGGATAGATGTTGAGTGCATCACCTTCTTGATACTCTTAGCGAATAAGAAACTGTCAATATCGATAACGCTAAATTTAGAATCATCTATTTCAATGTCCGGATAAGATACATCCTCTTCTAGACTTAATGAGGTTTGTGTTTTAGCGTACTTGATAATTAACTGATTATCTAGCTTAGCAAAAGTTACAGTATCTGAAGTAATCGATTGAATAACGGTAGATAACTTTTTGGCATTGATAATAAATTCACCTTCCTCTTCAACATCAATGTCATCCTCAATTTTGTAGATAGAAGATACCTGACCATTACTTGAGTAAATCTTACAACCCTTGCTATTAACTTTAATAAGCAAGTTTTTTAAAACAAGATCTAGGTTGTTGTCTGAAGCAAAGTTACTTGAAAACTTAATTGCCTCTAAAAAAGAATTTTTGTTTGTAAAGAATTTCATTTCTTATATTTTACTTTTTAAATTTTTATTATTAGCTTTGCGAATTGTGGATAAGTCTGTGGATAATCGACTATTTTTTCTGCTTATTTTAGCTACATTAAAATATAAATATTTTAATGTAATTATACTAGCTTTTTTTGAAAAATTCAAGTATTATATATAAGTAAAATCTAATAACTTTTAACTATATTACTATGTAATATAGTTAGCTTAAAAATTATAACAGACATTTTTTAAATTTTTAATAAAAACACTAAAAACAGCAGTTTTCCACACCTAAAACCCTTTAAAATCAATGTTTTTGAATAAAAAATAAGTGAATTAGGTACTTTATAAGGTGTTTTTATTACCTAAAAGCACCAAAACACACTTCTTACAGATCAAACACTAAGCCAGAATGAATCCATCTAACCCTATGTCATTAAACTTGCATAAAGCATAGTTTTTTTAGTTAAACAGGCTTAATATTATAACAATATTACTATTAATAATAGTTTTTTAATATTAAAAAAATATTGTTATTTTAACCGTAATTTTTTAGAAAAATATTAGAAAAGACTATTACAAACAGTAAAACATTTTTTATAAAAAACTATATTAAAAAAAATAATACAGAAATATATCAATAAATATATGATAAATAACAATATTAAAAGGCTATTGTTATTTTTATAAGATAAACACAAGAGCTTATCTATTAATGGGATAAAGAATAATACGAAGGTAACAATATTATTAAAGTATTACGGCAATAAAGCGTTAAGTAATTATCAATAGCATTCACAATATTCAAACAATATTATAAGAATATTATGAATAAATTAACCAATAATCCTTAATATTACAACAATATTATAAAAATATTGTTCTCTAAAAATTAACAATAAGTCTTAATATTAAAGTAATATTATTAAAATATTGTCGTCCAATTAAATTATTAATAAGTATCGATACTACAATAATATTATTAAAATATTGTTCATAATATTATTTTAATAATCCTTTATATATCAATAATATTATAAAAATATTATTATAAAACCCTTTATTTATAAACAATATTATTTTAATACTAAAAAATAAAAAGAAAAGTATTAATTGAAGTAGCTATTATAAATCAATATTATGTGTATAGCGGTTAAAAAAGAGATATACTAAAACAATATTATATTAATATTATTAATATTCCCGACTATTTTTATAGTTTATTAAATAACTTTATCAATAAGATTAATATTAAGACATATTAGTCTTATTAAAATAATATGAAAATAATATTATTGTATTTTTCTTATTAGTTTTGTTTGGTAGTCAATAAACAATGATATTTTGATAATATTAAAAAAATATTGTTTATTTATTAATAGCTGATAATAGACGAATAATAATCAATATCAACAATAGAATTAAAAGTAATATTAAAACAATATTATAAAAATATACTCAATAGACAAGATATAAAAGTAAATATAAACAAATAATATTAATTTAATATTGTTTTTATTTTAAGTGTTTAGTAAGTATTTAAAGCTTATTATTTAAATAATATTATTAATATTCTTAAATATGGATATAGTTTATAAAAGACCTAAAACAACATAATATTATTTAAGTATTGAATACGAATAATAAATACTAAATAGATATTTTATTAATATTAAACGGTTTATATGAACGGAATATTTAAATAATATTAAAATAATATTGTTATTTATAGGTAATAAATATTAATCATTAATAGGTAATCTTAAAATATAGCGATATACGGCGTATATAAATGTATTGCGACTGATAATAGTAATGACCAATGATTTACTATTGATTAAAGAATAAGATCACTTAAAGCTAGTGTATAATAATATATTTATAATATTAATTTAATATTGTAATAAAAAACCGGATATTAGCTATTATTAGAGCAAAAACAGGATAATGTATTCAATATTAAAACTGATATACGTAGCACAATATTATTTAAATATTATTTAAGAATCTCAAAATATAAGCTCAATATAGACAATATTAAAACAATATTACATTTATTAAAATATAGTGAACAATATAGAAATGTCACAATACTAAAACAATATTATTAAATAATGCTAAATTATCATTAGTTTTATTGAATATTACAAATAACCTTATCTCGAAACAAACTTAAACATAAGCTCTTAAAAATAAAGCTATTTATAGAAATAAATCCTAAAACATTATTAACTATGACTTTAAAAAACAAAATTGAATAGTAAAAGATAACATTTAGCTAATCTAGCTCAAAATAATTAAATAATACTATTGCTACAGCCCTTTAAAAGGTTTTTAAAAACGAAATAAAACAGCTTAATTATTTTCTTGATATGTTTTGTAATTAAATTTATTAACTAAAACTATACGAAAAGATATAAGAAAATATAAGAAGATTATTAAGAATATATACCACTCATAATATTTTTTTAATATTAATAAAATATTGTTAAAAATACCGTTGAATATTAAAAATATTGTTGTTTTTAACAATTAATACCATATAAGGTTATTTTTATTTACTTATAAAGGTTAATACATACAATAATATTATTTTAATATCAATATTATATTGTTATAATATTATTAACGATTAAACTATGATCATATCATTCATTAATAATAAAGGTGGAGTTTTAAAGACTACATTAGCAACCAATATATGCGCAGTGTTTTCTAAATTCTTTCCTAAAACAAGATCTGTAATTGTAGACCTTGACGGTCAAGGTAATGTGTCTGCAACATTCGGGCAACACCCTGAAAGATTAAAAAATACTCTTATCGATATTTTTAGAGGTGAAAAAGATATTGATGACTGTGTATTAAATGTATTTACTGGTATAGATATACTTCCTTCTAATCATGAACTAAGTTTCGTTGATATGGATGTAGCTAGAAAAGAATACAAATTATCAGTAATAAAAAATATTATTGAGAAATTGGATGAAACTTATGACTTTGTATTCTTAGACACTCCTCCAGCAATGTCTACAATAGTTTCAGTATCAATGCACATATCTGATGTTATTGTTATTCCGTTTGAACCTGATCAATATTCTATATTAGGTTTATTAAGAGTTATTGATACTATTGAAACATTTAAAGAAAGAAACGAAGATTTAAAGGTATTAGTGGTACCAACTAAAGTTAATGTTAGAACGAAACTACATAACGATATCTTAAGTATTGTTAAAACTAAAATAAATAAAAAGAACATTCCTTTAAGTAAAAACATTGTTTCATTTACCACTAAATCTTCAGCATCAGTAGGTTATGAAAAATTACCAATTGTTCTAATTAATCAAAAATCTAAGTATCAACAAGAATATATCGAAATAACTAAAGAGATTATTAATCTAATTAGAGAAACAATTAAAGAAAAGAAAGAGAGAGAAAGTAAACAAGATGGAGAATAATAAAAAACCTAAGAAAAAGGAAAAAAGATTTACTGATCTTAGTGCTGACTTAGATGATGATCTAACAGAAGTTGATCCTGAGTACGAAGACGATAAAGAAGTTAAAATCGAAAAGAATAAGGATAATAACTTAATCGACCCTAATGATCCCTTCTTTTATTCTGAAACTTACGAACAAACAAGAATCGATCTCATAAAAGATAAAAGAAGAGAAGAAAAGAAAGAAGAAAAAAGAGAACCAAAAATAGAAGAAATTAAAGAATCGCTGGTAAAAATAACTAATTCTGAATATAAAACTGAATACAAACCTGAACAAAAAGAAGAAAAAGAATCTAAAGATGTTTATATAGATTCAAGTTTAGAAATTGCTGGACAAGAGCCTTTAACAAGAGGTATGCATTTTTATACAAATTCACGTGTTATTAGAAAAATAAGAGAATGTGCTAAAAGTAAAGGTTTAAGTATATCAAGATTAATAACAATGATTCTTGATAAAAGTATTAAAGAAGAATAGAATA